>JAHJUF010000345.1 GCA_018829095.1 Pseudomonadota bacterium
AGGCTGTCGGCCAGGTCCTCATAGGCCTTCTGGGTGGCCGCGTCCTTTTCATAGAGGACCTTGTAGCGCTCCAGGTTCCGCCGGGTGTTGTCCATGCGGATCACGGTCTGGGCGATCTGGGCATCCAGGGCCTGGAGGCTCTTTTCCAGGAAATCCGTGTTCAGGCGCACCAGGACGTCCCCTGCCCTGACCCTGGCGCCCTCCACCATGTTCTGGCTGGCCACCTTGCCCGAGACTTCGGCGGAGATGCCCGAGACGACGTCGAAATCGAGAACGCCCATGATGAGGGTGGTCTGGGCCACGGACCGCTCGGTCACATGGGCCACCTTCACGGGGGAGGCCGGAGGCGGTCCCGCCGGGGGCTGGGCCATGGCCGGCCCGGCCGCCCAGGCCAGAACCAGGGCTTGGGCTATAATGAAAAATTTTCTCATGGTTTCCTCTTTTTTGTCTTCCGGGATGGCCCCGGCCTTTTCCTGATGGTTTACCAGGCTGTCCAAAAACGCGATCTGCGGCGTTGCGCTTCATCCCTCGTCACTGCGGCGTACAAGATCGGGGTCCCCAAGGAATCGAAGATTCCTTGGGGTGAAAGTACGCCTCATTCCTCGGGATTCGCACGCCGTCGGGATCCCCGCACGGCCGAAGGCCGGGTGGGGTGACTTTCAGCTCATCGTTTTTGAACAGCCTGCATTGAGCCTGTTTTTCAACAGGCTGTTACGGTATGTGGACCACGGCTGCAAGCTGGTCCAGTGACTCGGCCAAAAACCTCTCCGGGTCCACGGTCACTTGGATGGCCCCCTGGGGGCAGGCCTCGGCGCACCTGCCGCAGCCCCGGCAGTCCGCGTCCGAGATGACCGCCCGGCCGTCGGGTACCCTCACGGCCCCGGCGATGCACAGGCCATCGGCCGCGCAGGCGCCGCAGCCCACGCACTCGTCCGTGACCGTGACCGTGACCCCCGGGGCACGGACGATCTTTTCCGAAAGCCGTAGGGGCATGTGGGGGATGGCCCGGGTGATGCAGCAGCAGGGGCAGCAGTTGCACACGGTGAAGAGGTTCTCCCCCGGCCCCACCCCCAGCCAGAGGGTGTCCAGCTTGCTTTTGCCCACAAAGTGGATGAGGCCCTTTTCCTGGCAGGTCCGGATGTGGGCCTTGGCCTCCTCCCGGGTCACCGGCCGGCCCCAGTTCTCGTTGATTCCCCGGGCCGCCTCCCCCATGAACAGGCATCCAAGGTGGGGGGGGTAGTCCCGGCACTCCATGGAGTCCCGGCAGATGCAGAAGTTCATGAGGAAGTGGAAGTCGAACCGGTCGATGACGTGATCCACCAGGGCCGTGGGAAGAACCATCTGTCCCGGGTCCGCTACCTCCCGGTCCACCTGGATGGTGGCGTCCCGGGGCAGGCACACAAGACGATCCCCCTCAAAGAACATGCGCTCCACCATCCGCCCGGCCACGGGAAGCCGCGTGAACCGCAACTTCCTCATGTCCCTGGGGAAGGTCTTCCTGATGAATCCCAAAAGCCAGTCCGGCCTTGCCATGCGTCCTCCTTCCGAAAAGGGGGCGGCCGCCCGCCGCCATGCCTCCCGTTGTCGGGGCCTTGCCCATATGGGATGGCCCTGCAACAAGTCGTCATCCCGGCGAAAGCCGGGCTCCAGGGTCTTTGTAACACACGAAAAAAACTGGATTCCGGCCTTCGCCGGAATGACGGTTTTGGTAGATTCCGGTCTTATTGCATCCTCGTCCTATATAAGGCGGCCCGGCCCGGGGATTGCTACCGTTCCGTCTTCCCTCGCACCCCGGCACCTGGCTTTTCGGCAAAATACCAGCCGAACCATTCCCCCACCGTGGGCCGGTTGTCCAGGACCCGGAAACCGGCCTTCTCCATGCCCCGGATAAAATCCCGGTGGCCGAAGCGGTTCTCCATGGGATGGTCCAGGGTCCACCGGATGGGGGCGAAGCGGATGAATTTCTCCAGGGCCTCCTCGGCGTAGAACCGGCCTCCGGGCTTCAGGACCCGGAAAACCTCAGACAGGGCTTTTTGCCAGTCCGGCACATGGTGGAGGATGCCGAAGTCGAAGACCGCGTCAAAAGAGGCGTCCTCCTCGGGAATGTCCGTGACATCCCCGGCGTAGAGCCGGACCCGGTCCCCGTATCCGGCCAGGCGCTCCCCGGCCCGACGCACCATGTCCGGGTCGAGATCCATGCCCGTCACCTGGCCCGCGCCAAAGACATCCAAAACGATGCGGCACCCCACCCCCCGTCCGCAACCCACCTCCAGAGCCCGGCCGCCCCCCATGGGCCCGCCCAGGGCCATGAGCCGCCGGGCCTCCAGGTGCATCTGGAAGGCGGCCCGCACGGGGTTGTTCATCAGGAATTTCTCGATGCGGTTCAGGATCATGGCGTGCCTCCTTCAGGCGGACGTCCCGGTTTCCGATGCATTAAGGTTTTTATCCCACGCGTCCAAAATGTCAATGCGGGCCAAAAAAACCCAAAATTGGGGCCCTGATTGACAGAACCCAGGGTTCCCCTGTAAAAAAAGGGTATCCGTTTGATCTCCCTGGAGAATTCCATGCCTGAAAATGACATCCATATGGCCGACCTGGTAAACATGGCCGACCCCCGCGCGGTCATGAACGAGGTGAAGATCCTGGTGCGGCTTATGGTTCCGGATTTCCCCATGTTCCGTCTGGACCGGGTGTACCACGATGTGGCGGACCTCTACGGCGGCCGCTACCCGGGGTTCCGCGCCTACAACACCGAGTACCACGACCTGCGCCACACCATGGACGGCATCCTGGCCATCGCCCGGATGGTCCACGGAGCCTGGGGCCTGGGCCGACGCCTCTCGCTCCGGGACATGGAACTGGCCCTGATCGCCACCCTCATGCACGACACGGGCTACATCCAGTCCGTGGACGACAACCGGGGCACCGGGGCCAAGTACACCCTGTCCCACGTCCAGCGCTCCATCGATTTCATGAGGTCCTACTTTTCCGAAAACCGGATGGACGAAGAGGAGTTTCAGGACGCCGCCGCCATGCTCCGGTGCACGGGCCTGGGCACGGACATCGGCTCCCTGGAGTTCTCCGGCCCGGACATCGGGCTTTGCGGCAAGATGCTGGGGGCTGCGGACATTCTGGGCCAGATGGCGGACCGCACCTACCTGGAAAAACTCCTGTTCCTGTATTATGAGTTCAAGGAGGCGGGGATCTCGGGGTACGACAGCGAGCGGGACCTGCTGGAAAAGACCCTGGGGTTCTACGATATGACCAAAAAGCGCCTGGCCCGGGACCTGGACCAGGTGGACCAATACCTGAAGCCCTCCTTTGCCGAGCGCTACGGCGTGGCCCGGAACCTCTACGAAGAGGCCATCGAGAAAAACATCGCCTACCTGCGCCACGTCCTGGAAAACCACGACCACCGGGACCTCCTGCGCCGGGGCGGCGTGGTGAACAAACTCGACAAAAAGGGCCTCTGACCCTGGCTGCCCAATGCCGTTGACTTAAGAAAATTGGGAGGCCAAAAGTCCCGAGGCCCGAGTCGAATTGATCTTCGGAGATCGCTTCGGCCCAATGTTCACAGGGTTTTGGGCATCTGCCTGATGAGCCTGAATCCCGCCGATTCCGGCCCCCTCGCCTTAAGTCAACGGCATTGCCTGGCTGCCCGGAAAAGAGCCCCTCTTTCACAAAGGGGGATTGGGGGGGTTCACTCGTTGGGCCGGGATTGGGGAGAATAGGCGATGCGGCCGGACGGGGAGAGGCCCGCCTTGCCGACTGCCGCCAATCCCCCGCCGGTATCCGAAGGACACCAGGTTTTGTAAGCGGAGCAAACTTTCCCTCACCCCTGGATTTCCCTTTCCACAAAGGCTTCGATGATGTCCACGAAACTGGCGATCCTGCTAACGGGAATGGGGACGACACCGGCAAAGGCTTCGGGCCTGTGGACGCTTACATCGCAAAACCCCAGGCCGCAGAAGGTGTCGTTGACTTCCTGGCCGGAAAGGAAATGCAGGTGCATTTTCCCCTGGGCCACGATGCCCACCAGCCAGGTCCACGCCATCAGGAGGTTCGTGTAGAAGGGGCTGCTGCTGCGGGCAAAGTCATCGTACAGGTACACCCCTCCGGATCCGGAGGAAAGCAGGTTTGCGATGCGGCCCCACAGGTCCTTCATGGGCTCCAGGGGAAAATAGTACGTGATCCCCTCGGTGATCACGGCGGTGGGGACATTGGGGTCCAGGGTGTGGGAGGCCGCTTGCTCCAGGGACAACTCCCCTTCCCCGGCCAGGATGTTCACCGGAACCACGAAATGGTTTTCACCCAACAGTCCGCCGTCCTGCAGGAGTTTTTTCTTCCGGGCCGCCATGCCCGGCAGGTCCGCCTCCACGTAGCGCAGTTTTTCCGGCCCGTATTTCTCCATGAACCGCACCCCCCGCGCCGAAAGCCCGCAGGCCAGTTCCAGGACCTGGCCCACCCCCTTTTCTTCCACGGCTTTTTCCAGCAGATGATCGATGATGCGGTGCCGCTGCAACAGGGTGGCCTCAAAGTCGGCAATCCCCAAAACCCTTCCCCCCATCCGCATCCAGGGCCGGGTGGCGTGATAGAACAGGCGGCCGGGCATGGTGGCAAAGGCGGCGGACGAAAGGCCGTTGGCGTACCATGTGTAACCGGTCATGTGGGCGGTTATGCTGATCCGGGAGGTATCGATGTCGGGCTGGGGGTTGGGGACGAGCATGCCGGTGGCTCCTTTATTGTATGAATGATGGTTCTGCGGCGTCATGCTGCCGGTTCGTCAGGCGCCGCCGGCACCCCTGCAATCCGCGACGGCCCCGGCCTCCGTTCAACCCTGCCTACTTCACCTCCACCAGGTTGTACTCCGCGCTCCCCAGGCCGATTTCCTCGCCGTAGGTGATCTGGAGGAGGCCCTGGGTGTAGCCCCACACGCCGGCGAACTTGTCCTGGCCCTCGGCGGCGTGGTCGTGGGGGAGCTTCGTGCCCACGATGCCCGGGGCGGCCGTCACCAGATCGTGGGAGGCCTTGTCAATGGCCACGGGGTCTGTGGAGGCCAGGATGCCGAGGTCCGGGACCATGGGGGCGTCGGACCAGGGCACGCAGTCGCAGTCCGGCGTGATGTTCATCAAAAAATTGATATACCCCACCTTGCCCGGCTTCCCCACAACCGCGCCATAGGCGTACTCGGTCATGCGCTCCATGAACTCGGCGATGTCCGTCCTCCAGTCGAGGTCAATGGCCTTTTCCGGGCACCGGGTCATGCACTCCCCGCAGCCGATGCAGAGCTCGGGGTTGATGAATGACTTGCCGTCCCGGTCCTCAACCGCCCCGGTCGGGCAGACCTGGGCGCACAGGCCGCAGGCCCGGCACTTGTCCGCCTTCACCACGGGTTTGGCCGAGTGCTGCTCCTTTTTGCCCCGGGCCGTGGCGCAACCCATGGCCAGGTTCTTGATGGCCCCGCCGAAACCGGCCAGTTCGTGGCCCTTCACATGGGACAGGACCATCATGGAGTCGGCCGAGGCCACGGCGTCTGCGATGCGCACCTTTTGGAACCGTTTCTTTCCGATTTCCACCTCCACCTCGCCGTGACTTTTCAGCCCATCGGCGATGATGACCGGCGCGTTCACCACGGAATAGGCGAACCCGTGCATGACGGCGGTTTCCAGGTGGTCCACGGCGTTCTTCCGGCTGCCGGTGTACAGGGTGGCCGTGTCCGTGAGAAAGGGTTTTCCCTGGGCCTGGCGTATCGAATCCACCACCCGGCGCACGTACACGGGATGGAGGAAGGAGTCGTTTCCCATTTCCCCGAAATGCAGCTTCACAGCCACCAGGTCCCCGGGAGTGATGAGATTTCCAAACCCGGCCCGGTCAAAAAGCTTCCGAATGCGGTTGGTCTTGTTTTCCTTGGGTTTCCTGGCCCTGAGCCTGGCGAAGAAAACATCTGCGGCCATGTCGCCTCCTGGTCGTTTGGGGTGCGGGGATATTCCCCGGCGGACTTTGCGATTTCCTCCCCCTTGGTACCACGTCCGGCCCCCTGGTTTCAAACCCCCCGGCCCTGGACCTTGGGACACCGCCCGGTGCCCGCCGCATGGCGGGCCGGAAGCGGAATCCTTCCGAAGGCCGAAACCATGCTTATAGTAATGAATCAAAGCTGATGGCCCTGTAATAAGTCCAAAATTCACCCCGCACGTCATTCCAGCGAAGGCCGGAATCCAGTTATTTCAAGGCGTTAATAAAACCCTGGATCCCGGCCTTCGCCGGGATGACGACTTACTGCATCACCATCAAAGCTATTGGATAAAAGGTCCCTGACAGGAATCCTTCCGGTCTTCCCCGCATGGGTATTCCACCCCATGCTCTTTGGGGGTTTTGCCCAATGGCGGCCCCTTGGATTCCAGGGCACAAAAGACCTGATGAAATCGCCTGACGACAATTCCCCCCACACCGGCCGGCCTTGCGCAACGGGCCGGGCCGGAACGAACGGGAGCAAGCCATGAAGAACGCCCATGCCACAACCATGATGGTCCTGATTTTTCTCGTCATATCCTGCGCCCAGGCCTCGGACGCGGGCAAGAAGGAAGGGAGGCTTCAGGTGGTAAAGAAAAGCGAGTGCCCCCTGCTGCACACGGACAAGGAAGACGGAACCGGGTACGTGGAAATGCCCCGGGAGGAATGGAAGGAAATCCTCGATCCCGAGACCTTCAGGGTCACCCGCAAGAAAGGCACGGAACCGGCTTTTTCCGGCCAATATGACAAGTTCCACGAATCGGGGATCTATATCTGCGCGAACTGTGGGAACGACCTCTATGCCTCAGAGACCAAATTCGACTCCCGGACAGGATGGCCCAGTTTCTACGAGCCCATGGCCCCGGAGAATATCAAGGAAAAACTGGACATCGGCCTGGGGGGCATCCGCACGGAAATCCTGTGCGCCCGGTGTGGCGCCCACCTGGGGCACGTGTTCAAGGACGGTCCCAAGCCCACGGGCCTGCGGTACTGCATGAACTCCGTGTCCCTGAAGTTCTGCCCGAAAAACGGGTCCTCCGACTAGACGCCGGACTTCACAGACTGTTCAAAAACGTGATCTGAAAGTCACCCCACCCGGCCTTCGGTCGTGCGGGGACCCCGATGGCGCGTGAGTCCCGAGGAATGAGGCGTACTGCTGTACGCCGCAGTGACGAGGGATGAAGCGCAACGCCGCAGATCGCGTTTTTGGGCAGCCTG
>JAHJUF010000346.1 GCA_018829095.1 Pseudomonadota bacterium
GCCGCCTCCGTCACCGTGGCGGAAAACCCGGCCGTGGCCTCCTTCACCAGGGCCCTGACCAAATGCGGGTACATGGACGCGGTGGAGGAACTGGGCATCCAGGTGGCGGACGTGGCCAAGACCCGGGTGGTGTTCTCGGAAAAGGCCCGGGCCTTTCGGCGCTGGGAAATCTCCGAAGCCTTCTGCGAAGCCGACATCATCATCAGCCTGCCCAAATTCAAGACCCACGGCATCACCTACGTCACCGGCGCGGTGAAAAACCTTTTCGGCGCCATCCCGGGCCTGGAAAAATCCAAGTGGCACCTCAAGGCCCCGGACCATACGGATTTCGCCGATATGCTCCTGGACCTGAACGAGGTCCTGGCCCACGGATTTTCGCCCCAAAAGCCCATCCTCCACGTCATGGACGCCATCCTGGCCCAGGAGGGCGAGGGCCCGGGCCCGGCCGGATCGCCCCGGCATATCGGCGCGGTCCTGGCAGGCAAGAGCCCCGTGGCCGTGGACTGGGTAGCCACCCAGGTGGCGGGCCTGGACGTGAACAAGGTGGCCACCATCACCCGGGGCTTTGACCGGGACCTGTTCTGCGCCTCGGAAAAGGACATCGAGGTCATGGGCGACACCATCGCATCCCGGCGCATCACAGGATTCGTGCCCACCAAGGGCGGGTTCCGGTCCAACATGATGCGGGGCCCGGCCACCTGGCGCGTCACCCGGAACTGGCTCACCCCCAAGCCCGTGCCCCAGGCGGACAAGTGCACCCTGTGCTACCAGTGCATGAAAATCTGCGCCTCCTCAGCCATCAGCAAGGCCTCCCCCGGGGCCAAGACGCCCATCTATGACCATGACAAATGCATCCGCTGCTATTGCTGCGCGGAGATCTGCCCCGAGGCCGCCATCGATCTGAAAGCCGGCTGGCTGCAAAAACTGCTGGGGCTTTTTGGCTAAAGGCTAAAGGCTGAAGGCTGAAGGCTAAAGGCTAAAACCCGGAAGCGGGGCCGACCCGATAATAGCCATGGCAACTGCGGATTACCCAGAGAAAGAAGCCGGTGCGGCCCCTGCCGCCAGGTCTTGAAAAAAACGGCCCGGACGGGGGTTCCCCCCTTTGAAAAAGGGGGGCATGGGGGATTTCTTTTTACTTTCAGCTTGTTATCTTTTTTTGGCTCCCCCGGTTTCCGGGGACCTGGCGAAAGCTGATGAGTTTGTAAAAAGCCTAAAGGTTCGTCATCCCCGCGAAAATGAGGACCCATAATCCTTTGAAAAAAAATGGAGGCAAGGTGGCAGAAGGGGCACAGGGACAAACCGGGGGCGGGTGGGGCCGGAAAGCCCTTCCCGGCTTCCTGTTCCTTGTCCTGGCCGTGCTGGCGGGGACGGACTCCTACGTGGAACCGGATTTCTGGACCTACCTCTCCTTTGCCCGGGAGTTTTCCGTCAACCCCGGCATCCTGTTCCACGACGCCTTTTCCTATCTCCCCACCCAGGACCCCTACGTGTTCCACGAGTGGCTGGCCTGCCTGGGGCTGTACGGCCTGCACCAGGCCGCCGGGCCGGCGGGGGTCCAGGTTTTCAAGTACGCCCTCATCCTGGCCGCCCTTTTCCTGACCCTTTCCACCGCCCGGCAACGGGGGGCGTCCCTGGCGGCCTCGGGCCTGGCCCTGGTCCTGGTCCTGCCCTTCCTGCCCCGGGCCTTCCCCCTGTTCCGGGCCGAGAACTTCTCCCTGGTGTTCTTCATCCTGTTCCTGTGGGTCCTGGTGCGATGCCGGGAAACCGGGAGGCACGGGCTTCTGACCCTCCTGGTCCCGGCCATGGCCCTGTGGTGCAACCTCCACGGAGGCTTCGCAGCGGGCCTGGGCCTGGTATTCGCCTTTGCCCTGGGCCAGGCCCTTTCCCGGCAACGGTTTTTGCCCTATCTCCTGGCCGGGGCCGGATGCCTGGCCGCCACTTTGGCCAGCCCCTACGGCCCGGGCCTGTGGTCCCAGGTGGCGGGCCACCTGTTCGCCTCCCCGGGGGGCCTGGAGAGCTGGGACTCCCTGGCCGCCGTGGCCCGCCGGGGCAACTTCGGGGTCCTGCACGCCGTGTTTTTGCTCTACGCGGTCACGGGCTTCCTCTGCCTGGCTGCCGGAAAACGCTTCGAGGCCACGGATTTCCTGGTCCTCTCCGCAGCCGTGGCCATGCCTCTCGTGGCGGCCCGGTACATCCCCCTGGCCCTGTTCACCTTCGCGGCCCTGGTCCCGGCGCACCTGGAAAGTGCGCTCTCCCCCGGCACCCGGCCGGCCCTCCGCCGGGCCGCCCTGGCGGGGCTGGCGCTCCTGGCCGTGGCCTCCTGCCTGGCCTTTGCCAGCCGGGCCCCGGATATCCGGCCCCAGGAGGCCCTGGCCTTTTCCACCCCCTCCCGGATCCCGGAAAAGGGGGCGTCCCACTCCTGCTTCTACCCTGTGGACGCCGTGCGGTTCATGGCGGAAAATCCCATCTCGGGAAAGCTGGTCACCGAGGTCTGCTGGAGCGGCTACCTGCTCTGGAACTTCCACCCGGCCGTCCGCACGGCCATGGACACCCGGCTCCAGACGGTTTTCCCCCCCGAGGTCCGGCGCCTGTACTACGCCTTCCTGTGGGGCGCGCCCGGCTGGGACGCCTTTCTGGAGACCTGGCCCCCGGACTACATCCTTCTGTACAAAAGCCCCAACCGCACGGGCTTCCTGACGGAGCACACCCCCTTTTCCATCCTCTACGAGGATGGCCTCTGCGTCCTGTTCCACCGGGGCTGACCCCCGGGCCGCCGCCCAACTCGCCTCCTTTTTGTCGATTGCCGGAAGAAAATCCCCCCTACCCCCCTTTTTTCCAAGAGGGGACCCCGGCTCGGGCCGCTTTTCCAATAGGAACGTCCCCGGGGCAAGGCTCTTGATGCCTGCGCCATCCAGCGGTTTCATCCCCCATGGAACCCGGGTCGTTCCCGGGTCATTTTTTGATTTCCACGCGACCCATGGCGGGGGGAGGTTGCGCGAGGTCCCCGGGCGTGCTAAAAAGTCCGGCTTTTGGAAAGAATCGCCCAGGGAGGTTCCAGCCGGGCGTCATGGAGGAGAGCATGGTCAGGGATAACCCCGTCATCGAAAAAGTCCTGGTGGCCAACCGGGGGGAGATCGCCATCCGCCTGTGCCGGGCCGTCCAGGAGGAGGGCCTCCGGGCTGTGGCCGTGTACGAGACCCCCGACGCCGAGAACCGGCACCTGTCCATCGCGGACGAGGCCGTGTGGATCGGCCCCGGACCCCGCAAGGATTACCTGGACATCGACCGCATCGTCATGGCCGCCAAGAGGAGCGGCTGCCAGGCCGTGCACCCGGGCTATGGCTTCCTGGCCGAAAACCCGGCCCTGGCCGCCGCCTGCGAGGACGCGGGCCTGGTGTTCGTGGGGCCCTCGGCCGCCACCATCGCCCGCCTGGGGGACAAGACCATATCCCGGACGCTAGCCGCCGAAGCCGGGCTACCGGTCATCCCCGGATCGGGCATCCTGCCCCCGGGCCAGGAGGGCCGCCGCCTGGCCGTGGAGTTCGCCCGGACCCACGGCTTCCCGGTCATGTTGAAGGCCGTGGCCGGGGGCGGGGGCCGGGGCATCCGCCGGGTGGACGACGAACAGGCCCTGGCCGACCAGATCGGCCTGGCCCGGGCCGAGGCCCAATCCGCCTTTGGCGACGGCAGGCTCTACCTGGAAAAAGGCATAGTGCGTCCCCGGCACGTGGAGGTCCAGGTCCTTGGGGATTCCCACGGCAACCTCATCCACATGGGCGCCCGGAACTGCTCCATCCAGCGCCGCCACCAGAAGCTGGTGGAGGTGGCCCCCAGCCTCCTGGCCCCGGAAATCGAGGAAGCCGTCTGCCAGGCCGCCGTGAAATACGCCCGTTACACGGGCTATGTGAACGCCGGGACCGTGGAATTCCTGGTGGACGCTGACAACAGCTTCTACTTCCTGGAGATCAACACCCGCCTCCAGGTGGAGCACACGGTCACCGAGACCGTCACGGGCATCGACATCGTGCGCCGGATGCTCCGCATCGCCTCGGGCCGGGTCCTGGACGTGGCCCAGTCGGACGTGGCCTGCCGGGGATTCGCCATCGAAATGCGCATCAACGCCGAGGACCCCAAGCGGGACTTCGCCCCGGACAGCGGCAAGACCGTGGCCGTGTACAACTCCCCCGGCGGCCCGGGCATCCGGCTGGACGGCATGGTGTACCAGGGGTACACCATCCCCGCGGAATACGATTCGCTCCTGGTGAAGCTCACCGTGTACGGGTTCAAGTGGCCCGAGGCGGTTTCCCGCATGGCCCGGGCACTCCGGAACTTCCGCATCGTGGGCCCCAAGACCACCATCCCGTTCTACCGGGCCTTGGTGGCCGAGCCGGAATTCATGTCCGGCTCCTTTGACACGGGCTACCTGGACCGGCATCCGGAGCTTTTTGACTACCGGGACCTGGAGGCCCAGGAGGAGCGCATCGCCAAGCTCCTGGCCGCCATCCACCACCATGGGAAAAACCCCTACGCCTTCTGACGGCCGGGGGGACATGAATGAGGGAAACGAAACCACAGATTACGCAGAGTTCGCAGATGGATTCCCCCCTTTGAAAAAGGGGGGCAGGGGGGATTTCTTTTTTTGTTTGGCTTTTGATTTTTTCCGGCCCATCTGCGTGAGTCTTTTTTCTATTTGAACGATGGAGTTACGGAGCTCGCCATGTCCATTCGCATCCTGCCCGGAACCGACCCGGAAGAAGCCCTTGCCGCCGTCCGGTCCGCACCGGGCTATTTTGTCACCAACACGGCCCGGGACCTCTCCCAGTCCGATTTCAAGAACCGCATCCTGGCCCACACGGATCTCCTGGTGGCCCCGGAGCGGGAGGCTGCCGGTTATTTCTCCCTGGAGATCACCGGCGGGGCCTCGGTCCACGTGGACATGCTGCGCAAGCAGATCAACCCCTTCGAGCGCCTGGAACGGCTGCGCCAGCTCATGCCCAACACCATGTTCCAGACCCTGTGCCGGGGGGTGAACCTCTTCGGATACCGGCCCTACCCGGAGAACGTCATCCGCATGACCGTGCGGGAGTTCGCCGAGTACGTGGACGTTTGGCGGGTGTTCGACTTCCTGAACCACGTGCCCAACATGATCCCCGTTTTCGAGGAGGTCCGGGAAGCGGGCCGGCTCCTGGAGGCCACGGTCTGCTTCTCCACCGGGCCGGAACACACGGACGAATTTTACGTGAAAAAAGTGGGGGAGATCCTGGATGTCACGGGTCCGGACATCCTGCTCGCCGTGAAAAACCACTCAGGCCTGGGCACCCCGGGGCGCATCGGGCAACTGGTCTCGTCCCTGCTCGACGCCTGGCCGGACCTGGTGATCCACTACCACGGCCACAACACGGACGGGAACGACGTGGGCCGCATCGTGGCCGCCGTCTCCGCCGGGGCCAAGATCGTGGACGCGGCGGACCACGCCATGACGGGATTCTTCGGCCCGCCGCCCATCCTCACGGTACTCCGGATGCTGGCCGACCTGGGTCACGAGGCCCAGGGAATCAACGAGGATGCGGTCATCGCCGCCTCGGACAAGCTCAAGCGCGAGCGGCCCGCCTACGCGGCCTTCGAGAGCCAGTTCAAGGGCTTCGACCCCACGGTCCACGTGCACAAGCTCCCGGGCGGGGCCATGGGCTCCAGCTTCGAGCAGGCAGTGAAGGGCGGCTTCCTGGACCGCATGCCGGAAATCCTCATGTCCGAGCTGCCCAAGGTCCACCGGGAGCTGGGCAACTTCTGGAGCGTCACCCCCGGCTCCCAGATTCTCTGGACCACGGCCGTGACCCACACCCTTTCAGGCAAGCGCTGGGTCAACGCCAGCGAGGACTTAAAACGCCTCCTCCTGGAGCGCTACGGGCCTTTCCCCTTCTACCGGCCTTCGGACGAAATCTACGAGGCGGTCTTCGGCTCCGAGTGGAAGGCCGTGGTGGCATCCGAGTGCGGGGCCGAGGAATGCGCCCCGGTGGACATGGAGGCCGAGAGAAAGGCCCTGGAGGAAGCCCTGCTGCGTCCCGCCTCCACCCGGGAGCTGGTCCTGTACCTCCAGCACCCCCGGGACGCCGTGGATTTCTTCCGATTCGAGGAGGAGTTCGGCAAGACCTACGTGCTGCCGCCCTCGGTGTGGCTTCGGGAGGGGGGGTTCGGCCCGGAGGAAACCGTCAGCTTCACGGACCACACGGGCAAGGTCCACCAGGTGCTTTTTTCCGCCAGCCAGACCCTGGCCGATGGGGGCACCCTCTCCTACCTCTACGTGGACCATCACCTGGAACCCTTCTACTTCCAGCCCGAGGCCGGAGAGGGCAAGGAGGTCCGGCGGGAGCTTTCCGTGAAGGAGATCGCGGACCTGGCCGACCTGGGCGAGGTCCGGGCGGCCATGGCCGGGGTGGTGTCCCAGGTCCTGGTGGAAAAGGAGCAGAAGGTGTCCGAGGGCGACTCCCTGCTGGTGCTGGAGGCCATGAAGATGCTGAACTCCCTGGAGGCGGCCGTGTCCGGCGTGGTGGCCGAGGTGGCGGTCACCGAGGGCCAGGCCATCCGCCAGGGCGACCTCCTGATCCGCATCCGCCCGCCCCGGGCCAAGGATTAGCGAATGGTTTCATAATCTTCATGGAAAAGGCCATTCCCCGTCCGGTTCCACCATCAGGGTCAGGCCCGAGGCTTCCCGCACCCGGATGGGCGCCCCCGCCGGAATGACCCCGGTTTCCGGGACGGCCCGGGCATTCCAGGTTTCCGGGCCCATCCGAACGCGCCCCCCTGGGGAAAGGTCCGTGAGAGCCGTGCCCCGGGCCCCGGCCATGGGATGGTCGAGCTGGCCGGGGCGGGGGGTGTAGGCCTTCCAGGTGAGGGGGTACAGGATGGCGTCCTTGACGATCCAGGCCATGACCACGGCCACCAGGGCGGCGTCCCCCAGGCCGGCCCATTTCCTGAGGGCCCACAGGACCAGGGCCAGGGCTGCAAGGCCCGGAACCTGGAACAGGAGGTAGCGCAGGATGACCCCCGGCGACCGGGGTCCGGGCCCTGGAGAAGAGCCGGGCCGCGAGGGATCGGTTTTCATGGGAAAGGGCCTAAGAACGGTTGTCAGAAGAAAGGTTTGATTCCAGCGGGGCTTTTTTCGCCGCTTTCCCCGGAGGCTTGGCTGTCAAAGTTGATGAGGCTGCAACAAGTCATCATCCCGGCGAAAGCCGGGAACCAGGGATCTTGCAACGAATTGAAAAAACCGGGATCCCGGTCTTCGCCGGATTGAAAACAAAAAAATCCCCCCTCACCCCCCTTTTTCAAAGGGGGGAAACCGGCCGGAACCTTCTTCCCGAAAATCCCCTTCTTGAGATGACCCCACCCTTCCCGGAGCCTTGCCGCCCCATTCCATGAAGGGCATCTCCGGGCGGCCCGCCATCAGGACACGGGCCCCTGGCGTCCGGACGCAAGGCCCATGCCCCGGGCGTAGATCTCCGCCAGGTCCTGGATATTCTTGCGGTTGTCGAACCGCTCCTCCACCAGGGCCCGGCCGGCGGCGGCCACCCGGGCCCGGAGGCCGGGGGAAAGGAGCAGGCGGGCCATGTTTTTCGCCAGGGCCCCGGAGTCGCCGGAGGGGGA
>JAHJUF010000347.1 GCA_018829095.1 Pseudomonadota bacterium
CACCAGGGGGATGAGAACCACAAGGCAGGCGGCTACGGCGATTTTTCGCGCAATAGTCCAACGGGCCATGACCATCATTCCTTTGTCTTTTCCGGAATCGTTCAAGGAAATTGGGGCCCTTTCCCGGGGTCCGTGCATCGTCATGCGAATAGGCCCGCTTTCCGGCGACGGAGAGGCGCCGGCCGGAGCCCGGCCGATGCGGCCTTGCTTCCGGGCCGGACGCATTGCGTGATGAAAACCAGGAATGGTCTCACCGAGACTGCAACTCTTGTACAGAAAAGGAGGAAAATCAAGCGGGAGCCTGCTCCGGGAAACCCGGGCGACAAAATCAGGGTCTGTTTCCAAAGAGGATTTCTATCGCGATGGGCTGCAAAATCCCATGGCGAAAGCCTTTCCGGAGACAGCCCTACAGCCCCTTCTTGAACTCCCGGTAGTGGGTGAAGATTTCCTCCAGGCTCCTCCTGGGCTTGAAGCCGAAGGCCTTGGCGAACCTCGATCCGTCCATGATGACCGGATACTTGAAATACTTCACCAGATGACTGGGAAAGGCTTTCCAGCCCAGGGCACGGGAAAGGAACATGGGCACGGCCGTGGGGATGGAGATCATGGGCACGCCGTGGATGCCGCACCGTTTCAGGACTTCCCGGAAGGCCACCCAGTCCTCGGGAGCCACGTTGAACACGCCGGGGATGTTCTTCTCGTAGGCCAGGACCACGGCGTCGGCCATATCCTCGAGGTGGATGAACTGCATGACCGGATTGAAGCCCCAGAGCACGGGCGCGAATTTCCGGGACAGGAGCTGGCCGATGTTGTTGCGAACCCCCGGCCCGGCGATGTTGCAGGGCCGAAGGATGGTCATGTTCAGCTCAGGGTGCTTGTAGAGATAGATGTTGGCCAGGTTCTCCAACTCCACGGAGTCGATGAGGTTCCGGGTGATCTCCGAAGCCTTGAGCGGCGTGTCCTCATCCAGAAGAGCCGGATTGTAAGCGTTGGCTCCGTACACGAAAAACGAGGAGAGCACCACCACGTTCCGGACGCCATACTTCACGCAGAGGTCAAAAAGCTTCTGGGTGCCGATGACATTGGCGTTGTAGCGGAAAAACCGGCCCATGATGTCCGTGCCGATGCGCCCCAGGTGGATAACCCCCTGGATGTCATGGTTGCGGAAAATGTCCTCCATCCCCCGCTTGAGGAAATCCACCCGGTAGCTGGTGATGTCCTCCCCGATTTCCACGGCGCGGCGGAAATCCACGGCCACGACTTTGTGGCTCCGGGCGAGCCTGGTGATGGTCGCCTGGGCCAGCACCCCGGCCGCGCCGGTGACCATGACACAAGGGGCGTCCTTATCTGCGGCCATCGGTAAACACTCCCTTCCTCTGGTTCATACCCTTCTGGATCAGGGCCCGGATCGCGTCCTTGACGATCTCCACGTTGTGGGTCACCTCCCCCTCGGAGCGGACGCCGGAAAACTCCATGGGCTCCCCGAAGTTCAGGTAGACCTTGGCCGGCAGGGGGACCGGCACGGTCACGGGCACGTAGGGCAACCCCAACAGCCTGGCCAGGGGCTTGATGTTGGCCAGGGCGGGCATGGTCTCCTCGCAGCCCACCACCCCCACGGTCACGATGGGGGTGTGAAGGTCCATGGCGATGTGCATGAATCCGTGGCCGAATCGTTTCAGCTGGTAGCGGTCCTTGAACAACTTGCCCGAGCCCCGCACGCCTTCCGGGAACACGATGACCGCCTCCTCCCGTTCCAGCATGCGCTCGCAGTTCACCGGGTCGCCGATGACCGAGCCCATCTCGTTTAACCAGTTGCCCACAAAGGGCACGGTGGGGAAAAACCGCTCAATCATGGCCCGGGGAGCCCGGGGGCCCTCGGGGTTGGTGGCCATGGCCACGCCGATCAAGGCTCCGTCCATGGGGAGCTGGCCGCTGTGGTTGGCGATGACCAGGACCCGGCCGGTCTTGGGAATGTTGGAAAGGCCGGTGGCGGTGACCCGGAAGTAATGGTCATAAAGAAGCTTGAAAAGGGCCAAGCCCACCTTGCTGGCTTCCAGGTTATACCCCCAGGGGTCGTAGCCGTAGGAACCCACATCCTTGGGGATGCGGTTGAAAATCTCTTCCACCTCGGGGGTGATCAACCATTTTTTCAGGGTCTGTTTCAACATGCCGCCTCGCGGAGGTTTGAGGGTTACGCCGATCCCCTTTGTTTCACGCCAGGGCGCGGTTGATCTCCGAAACCTGCTGGTTCAGGGTCCAGTAGTCGTAGGCCACGCCCACCAGAAAGAAACCGCCGGTAAAAAAGTACAGGATGCCGGTGATCCATTTGCCCATGTACATGCGGTGGACGCCGAAAATCCCCAGGAAAGTGAGGAGGATCCACGCCACGTTGTAATCCAGGCGTCCCGGCTGGTAAGTGATGTCCGCCTTGCGGTCCATGCCGGGGATGAAAAAAAGGTCCACGATCCAGCCGATGAAGAAAAGGCCCAGAGTGCAGAGCCAGATGGTCCCCGTGACAGGGCGGCCATAATAGAACCGGTGGGAGCCTGTGAACCCGAAAAGCCAAAGGATGTATCCCATGGCCACGCTGTGGGTGTTCTTTTCCATGGGCACCTGCTTCCTCCTGGATGAAAAAGGGCTTGGATGAAACGGGGGAAGAACCTCCCCCGGACAGGCCGGGAGCACGGAGCCCCTTGGGGAGCCCCGCATTTTTCGACCGCTTATAACTATCACAAACCTGGTAGGAAAGTCCAACCGGCAAACGATTCCAACATGTTGGACAGCCGGAGCTCCCCGGCCCGGGAACCGGAGGATGGGGACGGGTTCCCGGGAGACTTGCGCCCCTTCCCCGGACCGGGTCCCTGTCCTTGACGCGGCTTCCCCCTGCTCCTATACTCGCCCTCTCCCGGCCTGAACCAATAGGGCCAACCTTTCACCACCCGCACCAGGACACCATGGCCGCAAGCCTGTACAACGCCGAATCCATCGAGGTGCTCCGGGGCCTGGAACCCGTACGCCGCCGCCCCGGGATGTTCACGGACACCTCCCGGCCCAACCACCTGGCCCAGGAGGTGGTGGACAATTCCGTGGACGAGGCCATCGCCGGTTTCGCGGACCGCATCGACGTGGTCCTCCACACGGACGGGTCCCTGGAGGTTTCGGACAACGGCCGGGGCATGCCCGTGGACCTCCATGCCGAGGAGGACGCCACCGGGGTGGAGGTCATCCTCACCCGGCTCCACGCGGGGGCCAAGTTCTCCAACAAAAACTACCAGTTTTCCGGGGGCCTCCACGGCGTGGGCGTGTCCGTGGTGAACGCCCTTTCCATAAAGCTCGAGGTCCGGGTGAGGCGGGACGGCCAGGTCCACGGCATGACCTTCCTGAACGGGGAAAAAGCCAGCGATCTCGAGGTGGAGGGCACGGTGGGCCGGAAGAACACGGGCACCACCATCCGTTTCTGGCCCGATCCCAAATACTTTGACACCCCCACCTTCTCCTTGTCCCGGCTGAAGCACGTGCTCCGGGCCAAGGCCGTACTGTGCGCGGGGCTCACGGTCACCTGGAAGGACGAGAACACCGGCGAGGCCGAGGCCTGGCGATTCACGGACGGCCTTTCCGAATACCTGTCCGAAAGCACGGCCGGGCGCGTCACCCTGCCCCCCAAACCCTTCACGGGCCAGGTGAACACCGGGGCCGAGGAGGCCGGGTGGGCCGTGGCCTGGCTGGCCGAGGACAACGAGGCGGGGCTGGCCGAAAGCTACGTGAACCTCATCCCCACCTCCCAGGGGGGCACCCATGTGAACGGTTTCCGCACCGGGCTTCTCCATGCCATCCGGGAGTTCTGCGAGTTCAGGAAGCTCCTGCCCCGGAGCATGAAGCTCGCCCCCGAGGACGTGTGGGACCGGGTGGCCTACGTGCTGTCCGTAAAAATGACCGACCCACAATTTTCGGGCCAGACCAAGGAGCGCCTGTCCTCCCGTCAGGCTGCGGCCTTTGTCACCGGCGCCGTGAAGGACTCCTTTTCCCTGTGGCTCAACCAGCACGTGGAGGCGGGGGAGGAACTGGCCCAGTTCATCATCTCCCGGGCCCAGAAGCGCTTGTCCTCCAGCCGGTCCGTGGCACGAAAGAGGGTGGCCGCCGGCCCAGCGCTCCCGGGCAAACTCGCGGACTGCTCGGGCACGGACCCCATGCGCGCCGAACTGTTCCTGGTGGAGGGCGATTCGGCCGGCGGAAGTGCCAAGCAGGCCAGGGATCGCCAGTTCCAGGCCGTCATGCCCCTCCGGGGAAAGATCCTGAACACCTGGGAGGTGGATTCCTCCTCGGTGCTGGCCTCCAAGGAGGTCCACGACATCGCCGTGGCCATTGGAGTGGACCCGGGCTCCGAGGATCTCGCGGGTCTGCGATATGGCAAAACATGCATCCTGGCCGATGCGGACTCCGACGGCCTGCACATCGCCACCCTGCTCTGCGCCCTGTTCCTGCGCCATTTCCGGCCCCTGGTGCGGGCCGGCCATATTTTCGTGGCCATGCCCCCCCTGTTCCGGGTGGACGTGGGCAAAAAGGTCTTCTACGCCCTGGATGAGCAGGAAAAGGTTGGCATCATCAAACGCATGGACAAAGGCAACGCGAAAATCTCG
>JAHJUF010000348.1 GCA_018829095.1 Pseudomonadota bacterium
CCCTCCCCCTGGGCCTTGGTGGTGAAGTAAGGCTCGAAGATGCGGTCCAAAACGGCCTTTTCCATGCCGTGGCCCGTGTCCGATACCGAAAGGACCACGTAGGCGCCCGGGGAAAGCTCCGGGTCCGGCAGGGTGCTGGACGAGGGAATCTCCCGGTTGGCCAGGGACACCCGGAGGTCCCCGCCTTTTTCCCACATGGCCTGGGACGCGTTGGTCACCAGGTTCATGATGACCTGATGCACCTGGGTGGGGTCGGCCCGCACAATCCCGGCGTCGGCCTCGATGTCCTGGCGCATATGGATGGTGGCCGGCAGGATGCCCTGCAGAAGCTTCAAGGCCTCCAGCGCCACGGGCCCCAGGGGGATGGGTTTTCTTTCCTGGGCCGCCTGGCGGGAGAAGTCCAGGATCTGGCGCACCAGGTCCTTGGCCCGGTGGGAGGCCTTGAGCACCTGGTCCAGGCACTGGCTCACCTTCTCCGGATCGTCTCTCTTCATCTGGGCCGCCTCGGCGTAGGCCAGGATGCCCCCAAGGATGTTGTTGAAATCATGGGCGATGCCCCCGGCCAGGGTGCCGAGGGCCTTCATCTTCTCCGCGTGGAGGAGCATCTGCTCCAGGCGCTTGCGCTCGGTGATGTCCTCCCCGATCCCCAGAATTCCCGCCACCCGGCCGGACTCGTCCCGGCGGCTGGTGAGGTTCAGGCGGACCCAGATGCTCCGGCCGTCCTTGGCGACCTCCTGGATCTCGCAGGTGATTTTCCGCTTCTGACCCAGGACCAAGGCCCGGGTCTCCTCGATGACCTCGGAGGTCTGGTCGTCGCCGCCGTAGAGCACGTCGATCTTTTTCCGGCCCACCATTTCGCTGGCCCGGTAGCCGAAAATATTCTCCGCGCCTTTGTTCCAGTAGAGGATGTTCCCGTTTATATCCGTGGACACGATGGAGATGGATGAGGAGCTTTCCAGGATGGAGCGCAAAAAGACGTTGGCCTCGTTGGCCCCGGCCTCGGCCTCCTTGCGGTGGGACACCTCGTTTTCCAGATCCCCAGTGCGGCGCTTCAATTCCTCGATGCGCCAGGAAAGCTCCTGGTGCAGCCCCCGGCGCTCGTAGCCCAGGGCGATCTGGTCGATCATGATGGACAGGATGTAGGAATCATGAGTGGAGAACCCCCGGCCCCCGGGAGCGGCATCCAGGACGAGCATGGCTGCCAGGGAACGGTCCTGGAGAACGGGCATGGCCAGGAAATCCGCCCGGGAATTGGGGTCGGCCTGGGTGAAATTCCCGGGTTCACCGGTTAGAAAAAGGGGCTTGGCGTCCGCCTCCATGCGCTGGGACAGGCCCGCCCATCCGTATTCGGAAAAGGCCGGGCCCGCTCCCTCCTCCAGGGTCAGGGAACTCAGGAGCTTCAGATCCTCCCCAATTTCCCTCCTATGCAGGATCCACCCCCGCCGGGCGCCTGAAAGGGCCGCCGCATTTTCCAGGAGAAGCCTCAACAGTCCTTCCTGATCCTGTTCCCGGCGCACGGCTTCGGCGAACTCCTTGATGGACAGAAGCTCGAACAGCCGGTGATTGGCCAGTTCCGTGCTTTTTTCCAGCTTCTTCAGCAGGCTGTTGATGGAGCCGGAAATCTCCTTCAATTCCTTTTCTTCGGCATCCACCTCGATGGAGTGGAGATCCCCGGCCTCGATCTTCTGGGAAAGGGTGGCGATGCGGGCGATGGAGTCCAGGATCTGGCGCAACAGGAGGAATCCGCCCAGGACCACGGCCAGGAGAAACAGGAAGATGAAAATCTGGCTGGCGTCGAAGACCAGGTCCTTGCCCTGGATGACGTAGACCAGGACAATGACCGGGACGATGAAGACCAGGGCTTCGATGAGCAGGAGCCGGTAACGGATGCCCTTCCTTTCCGGTTCCGGCGGACGGCGGCTGGAAGCCGCGCCGACGCTCTTGGTTTCCGGGCTCATGGAAACTCCTTCGGCCCTGCCTGGGCAGGATGGAGGCGAAACGGCGAGGCCAGATGGTGGAGCAAGGTTCGGGGAGCCCCCTGATCTTCCGGGGCTATGGAACCCTTTTTAGCCATTTTCATCCGAAAAATCAAGGGATTCCGGGAGTGGAGCCTGGAGCCGGGGGTGCGGGGTAAGGGGATAGGAAGCCGGAAGGGCGATCCCTCTGTTGAGAAAGGGGGCCAGGGGGCTTTTTCCTTAGCGCCCCCGTGGACGGTGGGCCAATTTCCCTGTCCTGTATGAAAAAAAGAGGGAGGGCTTTCCCGCCGCCCCCCTAAAAATTCAGGACTCGGAACCCTCGTTCTGTCCCCGGCACAGGTCGCATCGGCTTTCAGCGCACCAGCCGCAGGACATGCAGTCCGGGCAGGGATGCTTCTTTTTTCCCGGCAAAGGCTCGGGGCAGAACACCAAGCCCTGGGGTGTGCGCAGGAAACGCAGGCCCTGGCGAAAAACGTATGGGTCCTGGTCCCGGGCCATGGCCTTGGGCTATTGCCCGGGCTCCCCGGGGCTTTCGGCCAGGGCGGAGGGGTCGGTGACGATCTTTTGGCAGCGCCAGGAGGAAAGCTCGAAAACCCAGGGGGAGATCCTTGCGTTCTCCGCCTCGGCCAGCGCCGCCGCCCCATCTCCGGCCTCCGTGAGGGTCAGGCTCCCGGGCTCCGCGCTCTTGCCGGGCTTTTCATAATCCACGGTCACCCGGAGCTTGCACGTGCCGTTGGGGTTGTTCCGGTCGGGGTACAGCCGGTACACCCGGCCATCGAACAGGGTGAACGCCAAAACCGCGTCCGAAAAGCCGGCCGCCTCCCCTTCCGCCCGGGCCACGTTGTCCAGGGTGAGGACAGCGAGAAGTCCGGCCAACTGGTTCACTTCCGGGGTCTTCAACTTCTTGTCCGTGGGGAAGACCAGGGGTTCGAAGTTTTCCCCCCTCCCGGGCCGGGCAATGGCAAAAACTTCCTGGCTGAAATCCGGCGTGCCGGTCCGACAGGTGATGGAGCGGACCTCCTCGGTCTCGACCCGGGTGATGGTCTTGTCCAGCCACTCGGCGTCCTTGCGGTCATCCTTGTCGAAATAGCCGTCCACCACGTAGACCGTCTCCTCGCCGGGGAGGCGCACGTACTGGCCATCGGGCATACCCCGGACAGGCTGTTTGGACTTGGACATGCGGTCCTTGCCCACCAGGAGGGAGGCCAGGGTCTCCCCCCCGGCCGATTCCAGGGCCAGGAGGGTGGCCGCCGGACGGAGGCCTTCAGCCGGGCCGGGCTCCTCCAGCCCCAGGCGGGAAAGTTCCCCCTGGACGGCCGGGAAGGTCCTGCCGATCTTCAGGTCCGCGAACTTGCGCACGAACCGGGCCACCCGCTCGAAGTCGGCGGGATAGCCGTCCCGGGAGGGCACCACCCAGCCGTGGGGGGTCTTCACCACCTCCACCCGGGCTCCCGGGGCCTGGACCACGATTTTGGCCACGTTGTTCACCAACAGGTCCGGGAAGAGCTTTTCGCCCATGGCCACGGGCTGGGTCCTGGGCTGTGAACGGTTCAGGACCAGGGCCGTCACCCCCGCCAGGGCCGCCAGGGCCGCCAAAAGGATCACCAGGGTCGTTTTCCTCATGCTGTTACCCTCGTCTCTGGCTGGTTCTCTGACGGTAAATGCCGAATACCAGCCCGGCGATGGAAACCAGGAAGGCCATCAGGAAGATGTTCACGAACTTGATCTTGAACCCCAACCTCTCGATGTCGGCCCGGAGGTTCTTCCGCACCTGTTTCAGGGCATCGTTGGTTTCGGTCCGCTGTTTCCGGTACTTTTCGACCTCCTCCTGCTGCTCCGGGGACAGGATGAGTTCCTGGTCCGCCTCCTTCTGGGACTCCAGTTCCTTGAGCTTCTTGTTCAGATCGTCCAGGGCGGCCATGAGCTTCTTCTCCTGGTCGAGCCATTTCCGCTCGGCTTGGGCCTGCATGTCCTGCACCAGGGTGAAGGGCCGCTCGAACCGGCCCCGGGAGCGGATGGAGATGAGGGCCTCGCCGCCGGTAAGAAGCTCGCAGGCGTTCAGCAAGAAGTTCAAGTTGTCGTTGAACATCCGCTCCATTTCGTAGCCCATGAAGTTCTGGCGCTGGAGGTAGTAGTGGTCCGTTATGAAGTCCACGTCCCCCACCAGGATCACCGTGGCCGCCTTTTGGGCCTCGGCCAGGTGTTTGGATGCATCGGGGGTGTTGGCCTCGTCCAGAGCCTCGGGGGGACCGTCCGGAAACGCGGCCGGGAACCGGCCGTGGATGCGGGCGGCCAGGGCCAGGCGTTCGCCTCCGGAAACAAACTGCTGGTGGATGTTGCGGGCCCCCAGGTTGGCGGTAAAGGCATCCCCGAGGCTCGAGTTTTCCGAGGTGGTGACCAGGGGGGAAACCTCCAGGACCGAACCCTCCGTCTTCTCCACGGCCCCGGCGATGGCGAAGAGCATGGTTTCCAGGCTGGAGGTGAGCACGTCCTCCTGGTTCAGGGAATCCCCCCGCACGGAAATCCAGGCAGGGTTGTCCTCCACCACATTGAACTGGTTGCGGATCTTGGTGGCCTGGTCCAGGTCCACCGCGGCCTTTCCCGGGTCCACCCCCACGCCCCACGCCTTGAACAATTCCGGGAGGTTGGAGGCCCGGGAACCCCGGCCTCCCCGGCTCCCGGCCTCGTCGGCGAGGCAGTCCGGGTCCACCAGGATCATGGTATTCACCCCGGAGAGCACGTACTGGTCCACCAGGTACTCCAACTGGGGAGGCAGCTTGGGATGGACCACCAGAAGCAGGCCCACCTCCGGGTCCACGCCCTGGGCGTTGGGGTCAATGGCCCGTACCTGGTAGGTCTTCCGGAGATCCTTGATGAAGTACCAGGCGTCCTCGGCGTCGGGCTGCATGCTGGGAGGCAGGTTGGCCTGGGCCTGGGTCCCCATGATGGGAAGGGGGCTCATGACGCCGATGACCGGGGTCTTTTCCACGATGAGGCGTTGGATCATCCGGGTGAGGTCGTACTCCAGAAGCTCTTCCCGGGCCACGTCCAGGAAGGGGATGGTCTCCTCGCGGTCCCGGGAAACAGCCACCAGGCCGAAATAGACCTTCTCCCCCGTGGCCAGGCTCATGGGCTCCACCCCGTACTTGACAGCCCAGTCCTCCTCGTCCGAATCCGGCTTGGGGTCGTAGCTCTCCAGGGTGATTTGGCCATCCGCGTGGTACTCGTACTCCCGGGCGAATTCCCGGACCCGCTCCGCGTAGGTCTGGACCTGCTGGGGAATTCCCTCGAGGCCGGCCGAATAGAAGAGCTTCAGGGTCACGGGGGCCGGGATGGATGCCAGGATTTCCTTCGTGCCCTGGGAAAGGGAGTACACCTTTTCCTCGGTGGCGTCGAAACGCAGGCTGGCGAAGGAGGCCAGGACGTTCACCAGCACCAGGATCGCCAGGAGAATCAACAGCCCGGTGACGGACAACAGGCTCCGGCCGATGAGCTTTTCGCCTTGCTTGGACATGGCGGAATCCTTCTCAGGAAGCCCGGCGGTTCTTCAAGAGAACCCCGGTGGCATACAGCATGAAAAACATCATGGAAAAAGAATAGATCAGGTCCCGGACATCCACGACGCCCCGCTCGATGGAGGTGAAGTGGGTCATGACGGAAAATCCGGCCACCACGTCCAGGGCCCACCTCGGCGCCCAGCCGGTCAGGGCGTTGGTCACCGGGGGCCATCCGGCCATGACCAAAAACAGGCAGATGATGACCGCCAGGACAAAGCTGATGACCTGGTTCTTGGTCAGCGCCGAGGTCATGCTCCCCACGGCCAGGTACGTCCCGGCCAGGAGCAGGCTCCCCAGGTAGGCCGCCAGGATGGCGCCCAGGTCCGGGTTCCCCAGGACCATGACCGTGATGACCAGGGGGAACGTGAGGGCAAGGGCGATGGCGATGAAGATCCAGGCGGCCAGGAACTTGCCCAGGATGGCCTCGGCCATGGTGATCGGCAGGGTGAGAAGAAGCTCCACGGTTCCCGTGCGCCTCTCCTCGGACCACAGGCGCATGGCCACGGCGGGCACCAGGAACAGAAATATCCAGGGGTGCCATTGGAAAAAGCCCCGGAGATCCGCCTGGCCCGCCTCGAAGAAGCGGCTGATGGA
>JAHJUF010000042.1 GCA_018829095.1 Pseudomonadota bacterium
CCACTCTCAACCGTCACCCCGGCGAAGGCCGGGGTCCAGTCTTTTCAATAGGTTACAAAGACCCTGGATCCCGGCTCCCCGCCTGCGCGAGGACAGGCTCCGCCGGGGTGACGACTTGTTGCAGGGTCATCTTCTTTGGCTGTCCAAAAACGCGATCTGCGGCGTTGCGCCTCACCCTTCGTCACTGCGGCGTACTCTTCCCGGACCATGGCTCCCGCCTCCAGGCTCCCTGGCCAGTGCGCGCCTGCCCTTTTCATAGGGCCGGGATTTTGCTATGAATATTTCGGAGCCTCATTCCCGTTCCCCCGTGGTTCCGGGGGAAGGACGACCGGGGAGGGGTTTTCATCGCGCCGGAGCCGGCGCATCCCGTCCCCCCAAAAAATCGGCTGTCCGGACATGCCCATCCTGCCCTTCGTGCACTTTTTCGTGGCCATCTCCTACCTGTACCTTGCCGGATACATCCTTAGCAAAAACCCCTCCCAACCCATGAACCGGGCGTGCTTCGGGCTCATTCTCTGCTTCATCATCTGGAGCATCCAGATGATGTTCGTCCAGTCACCCATGGTGTCGGAGCGGGCCGCCATGCTGGCCATGGACATCGGCTCCCTGGGGTGGGTCCTGTTCGCCGCCTTTTTCTTCTGGTTCATCCTGGCCTTCACGGGCCACGACCCCATGGCCAGCCCCGTGGCCAACACCTACCTGGTCCTCATGAGCATGAACCTGGTCTGGCGCCAGGCTGTCCACCACGACATCATCTCCTCCCTGGTCCCCGTTCCCTACGGCTGGGGTTACACTTACAAGAACGGTTTCTGGAATTTTGCCTTCTATGCCCACTACACGGTGGTCCTCGCCGCGTCCATGGCGGTCCTCTTCCGGTTCGCCCGGAAAACGCCGGACCTGATCCTGAAAAGACTGGCGCGGGTGATGATCCTCCTCACCCTCTCCACCTTCGCCCTGGCCTCGGTCACCAACACCATCCTGCCCAGCATGGGGTATCTCGGGATTCCCGCCGTGGCCAACGTGCTGACCCTGTTTTGGGCGGCAAGCCTGGTGTACGCCATCGCCCGGTACCGCTTCATGGCGCTTTCCCCTGCCACGGCTGCATCCAACATCCTGGCCACCATGAACGACGCCCTGATCCTCTTCGACTCCCGGGGCCGGGTGGCCGAGGCCAACGAAGCGGCGGCGGCCCTGGCCGGGACCGACGGCGCGGGTATCCGGGAAAGGGCGGTCCACGACCTGTTCCGGGACCTCCCGGGAGACGGGCACTTCTTCTCCCGGGTGCTTGCCGGGGCCCAGGTGAGAAACCACGAGACCAGCCTGTGCGCGGTCGGGGAACGCCAGGTGCCCGTTCTGGTGTCCGCCTCGCTCCTCACCGAGAAGGGCCTGGCCACCGGGGTGGTTTGCGCCGCCCGGGACATCACCCAGATGAAGGAGGCCCGGCGGGCCCTCACGGAGAGCGAGGAACTCCACAAGGGCATCCTCTCGTCCATGTCCGAGGGCATTTTCACCTTGGACCGGGAGTTCAAGGTCCTCCTGTGGAACCGGGCCATGCGGGATATCACCGGGGTTGCCGCGTCCCGGGCCAAGTCCCTGGGCAGGCAGCCCTGGGAGATCTTCCCGGATCTCGCCTCCCGGGGGGTGGAGAAACTCCTGGCCCGGGCCATGGCCGGTGAGACGGTCCATGCATCCATGTCCTATCCCCGCACGGACGGGGAGATCCGCCGGACCCTGGAGACCTACCGGCCCCTGCGTTCGCCCGAGGGGGAGATCCGGGGCATAGTGGGCGTGGTCCGGGACGTGACCCGCCAGGAGGCCGAGGAGAAGGAGCGCAAGCGTCTGGAAGCCCAGCTCAACGCGGCCAAGCGCCTGGAGGCCATAGGCACCCTGGCCGGGGGCACGGCCCACAACTTCAACAACCTCCTCATGGGCATCGGCGGCAACGCGGCCCTGGCCCGGCTGGAAATCGGCCCGGGCCACCCGGCCCAGGAAAGGCTGAGGAACGTGGAGAAACTGGTGGCCAGCGGCTCGGCCCTCACGGGCCAGATCCTGGGCTACGCCAGTCAGGGACTCTTCGGCAAGACCACCACGGGCCTGAACCTTCTGGTGCTGGAGACCTGCGAAACCTTCTGCTCCACCATTTCCGGCATTGAGGTGACCCTGGATCTCGACGATGGCCTCTACGAGATCGAGGCCGACCCAGGCCAGATCGAACAGGTGCTGTTGAACCTGTACGTGAATGCGGCCGAGGCCATGCCCCGCGGCGGCGCCCTCACCATCCGCACCCGAAACGCAACGCACCGGGAAATGGTGGGCCGCCCCTGGGAGCCCAGGGCCGGGGCCTACGCCCGTCTGACGGTGACGGACACGGGGGTGGGCATGGACTCCGAGGCCCTTTCCCGCATCTTCGAGCCCTTTTTCACCACCAAGGGCCTTTCCAGAGGCACGGGCCTGGGGCTCGCCTCATCCTACGGCATCATCAAGGGTCACCGGGGCTACATCCACGCGGAAAGCCAAAAGGGCGCGGGCACCACCTTCACCATCCATCTCCCCGCCGCAGGCCAGGGGGGCTTGAAGCGCGAGAGGACCCGGGAGCCCGCCCTGGACAGCGGCAAGATCCTGGTGGTGGACGACGACCAGTCCATCCTGGAGACCACCTCGGGCATGCTCTCCCGTCTGGGCTACTCGGTCCTGTGCGCCAACACGGTGGGCCGGGCCCTCTCCCTCCTGGAAGGCAGCCCGGAGGTGGACCTCATCCTCATGGACCTCATCCTCCCCGACATGCCCGTGGCCGAGGCCTTTTCCCAGATCCGGAAAAGCCACATCCGGACCCGGGTCATCCTCACCTCGGGCTACAGCCTGGACGGCCGGGCCCGGGAAATCCTGGACATGGGCTGCGACGGGTTCCTGGAAAAGCCCTTCACCGTGGATCAGCTGGGCGAAAAAATCCGGGAGGCCCTGGGGAGTTAAGGGCTATTGAAAAATACGGTTCATACGGCTAAAGCGTACCTGCCTCCAAGGCAAGGCCGTATTGGAAAACGGCCCGAGCCCGGTCCCCCCCTTGGAAAAAGGGGGGCGGGGGGGATTTCTTTTATGTTCAGCTTGTTATTTTTTTTGCTCCTCTTGGACAGACTCTCCAACCAGGTGCGGTCATGTTACTCGTAAACCCCCATGGCCAGGCCAAGCTCCTTGCCCGGGTGTCCACGAAGCAGCGGGCATAGCTCGCTTACCCTTCATGGATACCCGGACAGGTGGCAGGCGCGGATGAAAAGCCGCCAGGTACGCAAAAACCGGATGAACCTTTTCTCATGAATAATCCGGGATAGGGCCTCCGCAGGAGACGCGGCTTGTGACCCGGGGGCGGGATGTGGTAAATACTCATCGGATTTTCAACGACTTGGCAGGGGCGGAAACGTCCCGGTTGGATGGCCGGATCATGAAACAATACATGGTGGACCAGCTTTCCCCCGGGGATCGCGAAAAACTGAAAAACCTCCTGGACGAGAGGCTCGGGCCGGCCCGGTTGGGCGTGTACTGGATTCCCATGGACCCGGAACTCTACAATCCCGAGCAGGCCGGGCACGGGGACTGCCATCCCCTGGTGTTCGCCCTGGACCTGGAGCCCAGCTTCCTGTCCTGCGAGTTCCTGGTCCGTTCGCTTTCCCGGATGCGCTGCGGCTGCATGGGATACGCGGACCCCGCCCAGGCCCGGTACATCATGGATTTCGTTGACCGGCTCCTGGTGGAGTTAGGCATCATCGCATAGCAGGCTGCCCAAAAACGCGATCTGCTGCGTTGCGCTTCACCGGGAAAGGGCTCAACGTACAAAAGTACGCCTCGCCCTTTCCCGCCTC
>JAHJUF010000349.1 GCA_018829095.1 Pseudomonadota bacterium
ACGTCTGATCTGTGTACCAAAAAGGGGGAAAAGAATCCCGCGTTTCCTCGTCCGGCACTTCAAAGGTCGGCACCCGGAGGTCAAAAATTCGTAAAAGGCCTTTCCTTGTCCGTGAAGTCCGGGACCGCGTTTTCCGGCGAGGATTCCAGGTCCTGAACCAGGATGTGGGCAAAACCCAGGTCCCGGGCCATGGTTACGGCCTCCTCGTATTCCCGGGCCGTGACAGGCCGGGCGATCTCCGGGAACAGGCCGGCCCGGTGCAGGGGCGCGTACTGGGCCATGATGGACAGGCCCAGCCTGGGGGAGACCTCCAGGGCCAGAAAGCAAAGATTCTCCCAGGTGCCGGCCGCGCCTCCGGGCAGGACCAGGTGCCTCACCCACAGCCCCCGCCTGGCCAGGCCCGTTTCCGGGTCCAGGACCATGTCCCCCACCTGGCGGTGCATTTCCAGGATCGCGGCCCGGGAAGCCTCCACGTACCCCGGGGCATTGGAGTACCGCAGGGACAGCGCGTCGTCTGCGTATTTGACGTCCGGCAGGTACACATCCACCAGGCCGTCCAGCCGCCGCAGGGCCTCCGGGGAATCATAGGCCGACGTGTTGCAGATCACAGGCAGGCTGAGCCCCCGGGCCCGGGCCAGCTCCAGGGCCGGGGCAATGGCGAACACCTGGGGGCTGGGGGTCACCAGACCCAGGAAATGCGCGCCCTGCCCTTCCAGGGAAAGGGCCAGGTCCGCGAATTCCCCGGCTGAAACCACCCCCCCCACCCCGCCCTGGCTGATCTGGTGATTCTGGCAATACACGCAGGCCAGGTTGCAGGATGTGAAGAACAAGTTGGCCACCCCGCCCGTGCCGGAAAAGCAGGGTTCCTCGCCGTGGTGCCGGCCTGCCCAGGCCAGGTGGATCCGGTCGTCCAGGCCGCAGAATCCCTTTTCCCCGGCCCGGCGGTCCACCCCGCAATTCCGGGGGCAGACCCGGCAGGGGGAAAGGGGATCAAGAGCGAGGAGTCCGGGGACTTTCTTTTCCGGATGGCTGGCCGTGGTCATGGTTTTGCCGGTTCGGCTCTCATGGGGATTGGGTTCCGAGGCGCATGGCAGTCCTTGCGATCCTTTCCCCCAACCCCCATCCTTCATCCTACACCAGAGAAAGCACGTCCGTGCACTCCAGGCCAAAGGCTTCGGCCACGCCCTGGTAGGTAACCTGCCCATTGACCACGTTGGCGCCCAGGCGGATTTCCCTGTTCTCCGAAACAGCCCGCTTCCAGCCCTTGGTGGCGATTTCCCTGGCATAGGGCAGGGTCGCGTTGGTGAGCGCCATGGTGGAGGTTTTTGCCACCGCGCCGGGCATGTTGGCCACGCAGTAGTGCACCACCTTGTCCACGATGTAGATGGGGTCGCTATGGGTGGTGGCCCGGGAGGTCTCGAAGCAGCCGCCCTGGTCAATGGCCACGTCCACCAGGACCGCGCCGGGCTTCATGGTGGGCAGCATGTCCCGGGTCACCAGCTTGGGGGCCTTGGTCCCGGGGATGAGCACCGCGCCCACCACCACATCCGCCCGCTGGACCAGCTTGCGGACCATGGCCGGGGTGGACATGAGCAAAAAGCAGTTGGGAGGCATGACGTCGGACAGGTAGCGCAGGCGGTCCAGGCTCATGTCCAGGAGATAGACCTTGGCCCCCAGGCCGCAGGCCATCTTGGCCGCGTTGACCCCCACGATGCCGCCGCCGATGATCAGGACGGTGCCCGGGTCCACCCCGGGCACGCCCCCCAGGAGCACACCAGCCCCGCCCCCGGCCATTTCCAGGTATTTGGCCCCCTGCTGGATGGCCATGCGGCCGGCCACCTCGCTCATGGGAGTCAAAAGGGGCAGGGAACGATCCGTTTTCTGGATGGTCTCGTAGGCGATGCACACGCTTTTGGACTTTATGAGTGCCTGGGTGAGTACCTCGTTGGCCGCGAGATGCAGATAGGTGAACACGATCTGGCCCTCCCGCATGAGGCCGTACTCCGGGGGCAAAGGCTCCTTGACGTGCATGACCATCCCGGACCGGGCGTACACGGCCTCCGGGCCATCCACGATCTCGCCCCCGGCCTGGATGTAGTCCTCGTCATGGAAGCCCGAGCCGAGGCCGGCGCCCTTTTCCACCAGGACCTGATGCCCGGCGTGCTTCATCACCTCCACGCCAGCCGGGGTCATGGAAACCCGGTTTTCCTCCGCCTTGATCTCCTTCAGAATGCCTACAATCATTCCTGCCCCTTCCTTTCTTGTCGCGCTCCGTCTATGATCCTTGCCGTATATCCCGGTTTGCCATTGCGCCAACCGAACGAAAAGGCCACAAAAAGGCCTTGATCCATCCTCATATAAAGAGATTCTATATGAACAGGAAACCGAAGATCGAAACCACGACCCTCTGGGACTTCCCGTCCCAGCAGTACGGCGACGGGAACCAGGGTAGCCGGGAATATCCCGGGGCCACGCCGTCGTGGGTCATCTGGAACCTTCTCCACCGCTACACCCGCAAGAAAGACCTGGTGGTGGACCCCATGGCCGGGTCGGGCACCACGCTGGACGTGGCCAGGGACCTGGGCCGCCGGGCCATAGCCTACGACATCAGCCCCTTCCGGGACGACGTGTTCCGCGCCGACGCCAGGAAGCTTCCCCTGGAAACCGAAAAGGCGGACTTCGTGTTCGTGGACCCGCCCTACTCCGACCACATCGAATACTCGGACGACCCCCAGTGCATAGGCAATCTCTCGGCCGGCACCCGGGACTACTACAGGGCCATGGAGCAGGCCATCCGGGAAATGGTGCGCGTGCTCAAGCAGGGGCGATACATGGCCCTCTATGTAAGCGATTCCTTTGAGAAGGGCAAACCGTTTGCACCCATCGGCCTGGAACTTTTCAAGATCATGGAAAAATACCTGGAGCCGGTGGATGTCATCTGCGTACCACGCAAAAACGTCAAACTCAAACGAAACCACTGGCACACCTCGGCCGTGGAGGGGAACTACTTTCTCCGGGGTTTCAACTACCTGTTCATCCTGTACAAGCCCGACACCCGAAAAAAGGGCGGCCCCTTGTATCCGGACCGCCGGGACCCTGAGGAAGCCGCAGCCCACTCAGCCGACCGCAAACCTCAGGATGGCAGGGATGCGACACGCCAGGAACGAAACAGGACGAAGACCCACGACAAACCTCAAGAGTGGGCAGGAGCGAAAACCAACGCCAAACCCAAGGATTGGCCCGGAGCGAAAACCCACGGCAAACCCCAGGAGTGGCCCGGAGTGAAAACCGAAGGCAAGCCCGGGGAGTGGGCTGGAACGAAAACCGGCGACAAGCCCAGGGAGTGGGCCGGGCCGAAAACCGGCGGCAAGCCCAAGGAGTGGGTAGGAGCAAAAACCGGCGGCAAACCCAAGGAGTGGGCCGGAACGAAAACCGGGGGCAAGCCCAAGGAGTGGGCAGGAGCAAAAACCAGCGGCGAGCCCAAGGACTGGGCCGGGCCGAAAACCGGGGGCAAGCCCAAGGAGTGGGCAGGAGCAAAAACCAGCGGCAAACCCAAGGAGTGGGCCGGAACAAAAACCGGCGGCGAGCCCAAGGAGTGGGTAGGAGCAAAAACCCACGGCAAGCCCAAGGAGTGGGCTGGAACAAAAACCGGCGGCGAGCCCAAGGAGTGGGCCGGAGCGAAAACCGGCAACGAGCCCCGGGAACGGAGCGGGTCGAAAACCGGCGGTAAACCTGGGGAGTTGGCAGGAACGAAAACCGGCGGCAAGCCCCCGGACCGTGCCTGGATGGAAACCAACTACAAAGACCGGAATCGCGCCAAGAAGAAAGGCGGAGGAACGCCCCGCAAAAAAGGAAAGGGCCGGCCGCGCAATCCCAAGCGCTGAAAACTTCATGAACCGCTGAGGAAGGTCCCAGACGTTGCCCGAGAAACTGAACTGGCTGACCTACACCCTTCCCCAGACCCTGACATTTGTGGTGGCCCTGGTGGTCATCGCCCACATCCTCCGGTCCCGGCGATCGCCCCCGGCGGCCATGGCATGGGTTCTGGTCATCGCCCTGTTGCCCCACCTTGGCGTGCCGCTCTACATCATGTTCGGCGGCCGCAAGGTGCGGCACATGGCCCAGCGGAAGCCCCGCCTGGCCAAGTCGCCCATGCCCCTGACCCACGAGGGGCATCACGGGCCTCCCTTTGTGTCCCACGCCGCGGACGGCGTTTTCGCCGCCACTCCGGAGAACCGCACGGTGATCCTGGCCGATGGCGAGCAGGCCTTTGCCGAAACCCTGCGCCTCATCCGGGGGGCCGAAGAAACCTTGTATCTTTCCACGTTCATCCTGGGCCAAGA
>JAHJUF010000350.1 GCA_018829095.1 Pseudomonadota bacterium
CTGGGATCGAACCAGGGACCTACCGGTTATGAGCCGGTGGCTCTACCAGTTGAGCTATGGGCCCAAATCCATGGGCATCCCTACATGAAACACCCATTTTTCGGCGTTGTCAAGACCTGGGAAAACGATCCGCCCTGCCCCGGGGAAAGGCGCCGGTGGAGCAGCCGGTCCCGAGGCCCCTCCAATAGGGCCCGGAGAAAAAGAAAGGCCGTCTTTTTGTTGAAAACGAGTTCTCGGACTCTTGGCATATCCTCCCCTTTCGCCGGGCGGCCCGGACTTGACAGGAATCCCGGAACATCCTACAAGTGCCGCCTGACGATGAAAAGAGGAAAATAAGGTCCGCGCCAGCGGAAAAATCCATCATCCAAGGGGAGGAAAACCCATGAGCGCTGAAGTACTTGCCCCTATGCCGGGGACGATCATGAAAGTCCTGGTCAAGGAAGGCGATGCCGTGGCCGAGGATCAGGACGTCATCATCCTGGAAGCCATGAAAATGGAAAACCCCATCGCCTCCTCGACGGCCGGTTCCGTGACCTCCGTCCATGTCAAGGAGGGCGACAAGGTGGACAGCGGCCAGGTGCTGGTGGTCATCGGCTGATCGAATCGCCAAAGTGCAGCGACCGGGCCGCAGGGAACCCTCCCTGCGGCCCTTTGTTTTTCCGCCGGACCCCGGCGGGAGCAGGGAGCAGCGGCGGATGGGAAAAGAGGGCCCAACGGGCGGCCCCCAAAGGATCACCCCCCACGTCTGGCGGCTGGGGTTCCCGGACTATCCCTATTTCCTGATCCAGGGGCAGGACCGGGGCGTCCTGGCCGAGGGCGGGGTCTCCGGGGCCGCGCCCCGGGCCATTTCGGACCTTGCCCTTGTCCCGGGCGGCCCGGATGTCCGGCAAGGCATCGTGCTCCACACCCACGCGGACCACGTGACCGGCTTTTTGTCCCTCCGGGAGTCGGACCCGGGCTTTTCCCTGGCGGGCACAGCCGAATCCTCCCGGGTCCTGGCCAACGGAAAAATCGTGAGCCGCCTGGCGGACCAGGACCGGATGTACAACCAACTCCTCCTGGAAGACGGCCGGATCGCCTCGGTCCCGGCCCTGCCCACCCAGGCCCGGCCCCTGGACGTCCTGGTCACGGATGGCGAAACCTGGGACCTGGGGGACGCCACCATCACCTTCCTGGAGACCCCGGGCCACGCGCCGGGGGGCCTGGCCCTTTGGGTGGAGCCGGACCGCTGCCTGCTCATTTCCGATGCGGCGGGCTACGCCGAGCGCCCGGACCGGCTCTACCCTCTCTTTTTCCAGGATTTCACCGCCTACCAGGAAACCCTGGAGCGCCTGGCCGCCCGGTCGCCGGAACACCTGGCCTGCGGCCACAATCTGGTGGTCTCCGGGGCCGGGGCCTGCCGGGAATTCCTGGCATTCGCCCTTTCCGCCGCCCGGGCCATGGGCCGGGAGGGGGCGGAGCGCCTGGAAGCCGGAGAGCCCCCCGCCGAGGCGGCCCGGGACTGGGCCCTTCGCCTGGCCGCCTTCGGCTTCTTTAGCCGCTTCCCCCAAGACCTCCTCCTCTCCTTCTCCCGCCTCCTCCTCTGCCGGGCCCTGGGCCGGGACCTGGATTTCAAGGGATAGGGATTCCCGCCGGGCGGCTTTCCTCCGGCTGGTTTCCAAAAACCCAGGAAAACCATGTAGTACGGGGATAGGAGCGATTGCCAAAAGGGCGGTCTTTTTGAAACCGGGAAAGCGGGGCGGGAGGGCGGGGCTTACGGGGATAACGGCACCAGCCCCTCCCGAACCAGGCCATCGGCCACGGCGGAGGCGAAGACCTCGTAGCCCTGGGCCTGAAAATGCCGGTCCACAGGCCAGTACAGATTTGCCACCTCAGCCCCCTGGCCCATGGCCTCCCGGAAGGAGGGGAACAGGTCCAGGACCGGCGCGCCGGAGGCTTCCAGGCGTCCGACCAGGAGGGTGAAGCCTGGGGTGTAGCCCTTCCCCTCCAAATTCTCCTTCTGGGGAAAGACCGCCACGGCAAAGGCGGCCCCGTGGTCCCGACAAAGGTCCTGATACCGGGCGGACAATCCGGCCAGCTCAACGATGGCCAGGGCCATGCGTTCCTCGAACTCCCGGGGGGTGAACAGGTATTCGTTGCGGCCCAGAATCCCCAGGAGTACAAACCGGTACAGTCGGCTCCGGGCAAAGAGCCACTCGGCCGGGATGGGCGAGGGGATGCGCACCGTGCCGTCGGGCCGGAAGCGCTCCATGCCGCCGCGCCTGGCCACGTCCACCACGTCGTTCTCCCCCAGGGCCAGGATCACCAGGTCAGGGCGGTAATCCAGGATCTTTTGCTTGAGCATCTGGAAACAGTAGAAAGGATCGCTTCCGGCCACAGCCCCCGAAAGCACCAAGAAGGAGGTCCCCGGGTCGGCCCGGCGGTTCAACTTTTCCTCCAGCCGCCGGAACCAGGCATCCTCGACAGCCGCGCCCACTCCCTCGGTGTAGGAGTCCCCCAGGACCGCCACCCGGAACTCGTTGCCAGGCTTTTCCCGGGGGTGTTCCACGTCCCGGACGCCCAGGGAGTTGGTGGCGAGGGGAAAGCGGAACTCCCGGTTGTCGTACCATTCCACGAAGAAGGGTTTCCGGGTGGGGAACCAGGAATCCAGGTTCTCGGCCATGGAGGAATACTGGCCGTAGCTGCGCTCGCTCCAGGTCATGTATTTGCCCGTGGCCCGGAGATAGATTTCCCCGGTGGCCAGGGGAAGGGCCAGGACCAGGAGGAGGAGGGCCGGGAGGCGGGTGGCTTTTCGCAGACGCATGGGTGTAGTATAGCCCCCGGCCCGGAAATGGCCAACCGGCAATATCGCCCGGCCCAAGGAACCCCGGCAGGCCGGCGTCCCTTGCCGGTTTCCTGTTTTGCCTCCATGCCTCCCGGAATGCCCCGCGCCGGTGATCGAGGCCCGGGTGGAAGGATAAAGCCCTGTTGAAGACGCACCCTTATTACGCCCCCACCCCCCGGGGCCTGGCCAACGTGCTCCTCTCCGAACTCGCAGCCCTGGGCGTGGGCGGGGGGGCCGAGCAGGGGGCCGGGGTGGGGTTCACCGGGCCTCTGGAAACGGCCTACCGGGCCGTGCTGGGCTCCCGGGTGGCCAGCCGGGTGCTCCTGGTCCTGGCCGATTTTTCCGCCCCCACCCCCGAGGCCCTGTACAACGGCGCGTCGGCCCTGGCCTGGGAGGAGCTTTTCAGCCCGGACGACACGTTCCGGGTGGACGCCGTGACGGCCCGGTCGGGCATCACCCATTCCCAATACGCGGCCCTAAAGGTGAAGGACGCGGTGGCGGACCGGTTCCGGAGCGCTTGCGGAAGACGGCCCAATGTGGACACGGCCGCCCCCGGAGTGGGCATCCACCTTCACCTGAACCGGGACCGGGCCACCCTGTCCCTGGATCTCGCCGGCCAGGGCCTCCACCGCCGGGGCTACCGGGTGCAGACCGTCCGGGCCCCCCTGAAGGAAAACCTGGCCGCCGCCATCCTGCGCCTGGCTGGCTGGCCGGACATCGCCGCCGCCGGGGGCGGCCTGGCCGACCCCCTGTGCGGGTCCGGGACTTTTCTCATCGAGGGAGCCCTCATGGCCGGGGACTCGGCCCCGGGGCTCACCCGGGGCGGGTACGGCTCCCCGGCCTGGAAAGGTCACGACCCGGGGCTGTGGGAACGCCTCCTGGAGGAGGCCCGGACGCGCGCCGAAGCCGGGCGGTCCCGGATTCCCCAGGTGGCCGGAGCGGACGCGGACCCCGTGGCCGTGGCTGCGGCCCGGGGCAACATCCGGGCCGCCGGGCTCACCGGCCTGGTGCATGCCCGCCCCCAGGCCCTGGGCGCGGGCGGGCCCCTGGTGGACACGGCCGTTCCGGGGCTGGTGGTGGTCAATCCCCCCTATGGCGAACGCCTGGGGGACGTCCTGGAGTTGGAAGACCTGTACCGGACCCTGGGCCGGGTGCTCCTGGAACAGTACGAGGGATTTTCCGCCTCGGTGCTCACCGGCAACCCGGACCTGGGCCGCCACATGGGCCTGAGGGCCTCGAAGTCCCATTCCCTGTTCAACGGCCCCATCCCCGTGAAGCTTCTCCACTTCCGGGTCGAGGCCGCCCGGCGCATGCGTCCCGCCAAAGCTCCGGCCCCGGCCCCGGGGGCGGAGATGTTCGCCAACCGTATGAGGAAAAACCTCAAGGCCCTGGAAAAATGGGCGAAAAAGCAGGGTGTCACCTGCTTCCGGGCCTACGATGCGGACATGCCGGAGTACAACCTCTCCGTGGACATGTATCAGGGGGACCGGACCCGGGCCCACGTCCTGGAATATCCCCCGCCCGCCTCCGTGGACCCCGGCAAGGCCCGGGCCCGCCTCGCCGAGGCCCTGGCCGCCCTGCCCGGGGTTTTGGGCATTCCCCGGGAGGACGTGGTTTTCAAGGAGCGCCTGGGGGGGCACAAAAAGGTGGCCCGGGAGCTTTCCCCCACAGGCGAGTTCTTCGAGGCGGCCGAGGGGCCGTGCCGGTTCCTGGTGAACTTCACGGATTTCCTGGACACGGGCCTGCCCCTGGATCTGCGCCTGGTCCGGCAAATGGCCCGGGACCTGGCCCCAGAAAAAAAATGCCTCTCCCTTTTCGGCGGCAACGGAGCCTTTGCCGTGGTCATGATCGCCGGGGGTGCGGCATCCTGCCGCATGGTGGAGTCCTCGGGCCGGTACCTGGACTGGGCCCGGCGCAACCTGGCCGCCAACCGCGCGGACCCGGGCCGCCACCCCCTGGAAAAAGAGGACCCGGTCCAATGGCTGGAAACCCGAGGGGCCTCCCCGTCCCAGGCCGGGCAATACGGCCTGGTGGTCATGGAACCCCCCACCCGCCTGCCGGGCCTGGACAACCCGGCCCAGGCGAACCTGACGGCCGCCCATGCCCGCCTGGCCCTGGCAGCGGCCGGGCTTTTGGCCCCGGGGGGAACCCTCCTCCTCGTGACCCGGTCCCCCAGGCCCCTGGTGGCCCCCGCCGCCCTGGCCGAATTCCGGACAGAGGACATCAGCGCCAGGACCCTGCCCCGGGATTTCCGGAAGAGCCTCAGGGTCCACCGTTGCCTGGCCGTCCGCCGGGAGCCCTGAAGGACGGGAATATTCGACCCATGGCGGGGCGTTTTGCCCCCTCCACGCGGGTCCCGGTTTCCCAACCCCCCGCGCAGTCACTGGTTAGACCAGCCGGAACCCCGCTGGCATGAAGGTTGCTTTTTTATTACTATTTGCCCGCTACGGTTCGCCCCGAACCACCACCATCCGAACCATTCGGCATTTGGAGGCCCCAGGATGAAGAAGTTTCTTTTGGTCATGCTCACCCTTTCCGCCATGATCCTTTTCACCGGGCAGGCCGCCGCCGAACCGGCCGCCGGGCCGTGGAAGCTGGTCATGGACAAGAACGGCATCAAGGCCTACCAGCGGTCCATTGAGGGCACCAGCATCCATGAGATCCGGGCCGTGACCGTGGTGGACGCCACCCTGGAGAACATCGGGGAGGTCCTGAGGGACGTGCCGGCCAACAATCAATGGCTGCCCTACTGCGAGGAGGCCCACACCATTGAGATGCGGGACCGGAACGACCAGGATCTGTACGTGCTCCTGGACCTCCCCTGGCCTGTGTCCAACCGGGACCTGGTGGTGAGTTCCAAGGCGCACTACGACCTGGACCGGGCCCGGGCCATCGTGGACATCCAGGACGTGTGCCGCTCCGAGGCGCCCCCGGTTGACGGCAACGTGCGCATACCCTCCTTCTCCGGGGTGTACGTGTTCGAGTACATCAGCCGCCAGCGCACGGGCATCATCTACACCTACCGCGTGGACATGGGGGGCTACATCCCGGCCAAGGTCCTGAACTTCCTGGGCAAGTTCACCCTGTACGACACCTTCACGGGCCTGAGGAAAATGGTGGCCAAGGACAAGTACATCCAGGCGGGCCTGCGCTCCCCGGACCGCAAGATCTGCGAGGACATCCTGGCCAGCGGGGACTCCGTGCGCGAAATCTTCAAAAACCGCCTGGACGAGTTCGTGGGGGACAAGGAATTCATCGAAACCGTGGCCGCGGACCAGGACATCCTGGACGCCTTTTTCTCCGCCAGGCCGGGGTCCATGGCCGAGATACTGCTCTATGGATGGGGCTCGGCCGACAGCAAGAAAAAGGCCATCCGGGCCCTCTTGGCCGCCCACCTGGAGAAGAGCGTGAAGGACCCGGCCCAGGTCAGGAAGATGGTGGATGACGAGGAGATCGTCAACGCCATCCTCACGGGCAACGGCTCCGCCAGGAAACTCATCACGGCCCGCCTGGGCAGCTAACAGCCTCCCTGGTTCCCGGGAAAGAAGCCATCCGGCCGCGCTTGCCCTCCATCCCCCCCCGGGATCGGGATGGCAAGCGCGGCCTTTTCCGTGGGCCCCGCCCATTTCCCGGGCTTAACATCCCAGATAAATTCTAGTACAACCAGATAGGTAGTTCCCCGTTTCTTCTCCCCCTCCCCCCCGGACCGCCCAGGCGGTACGGAAAGGCAGGCGGCCCCCGGGCCGTCCGGGAGCCGCTATGCGCCGTCTCATTCCCTGGCTGTTGATCGCGGGCCTTGCCGCAGCCCTACTGATCCCGGGCACCGCTTCCGCAGGCCCGTCCAGGCTCCTCAAAGCCTCCTCCCTGGCCCCCAAGCGGGTGGGATGGGTCCGCCAGGTGGACGAAATCCTCATCCCGGCCATCACCCGCTGCACCGAGGGCGAGGTGGCGCTGAAGGTCTACTACGGCGGGATCATGGGAGACGAACTGGAGACTCTGGACAAGATGCGCCAGGGCCTTCTCCAGGCCGGGGGTTACAGCAGCACCGGCACCCTGCACATGTGCCGGGCCTTCGGGGTCGTATCCCTTCCCTTCCTGTTCTCGGACTACGACGAGGTGGACTACGTCCGGGAAAAAATGTTCGATGAGTTCCATCGGCTTTGCCAGGACAACGGATTTTTTCTGTACCTCTGGGTGGACCAGGATTTCGACCGGTTCTCCTCCCGCCGGGGCCCCCTCATCAGCCTGGAGGACTTCCGGACGTCCCGGTTCGCCGCATGGTACGGCAGCCTGGACAGGGTGCTCTATGAGGCTCTGGAGGTCCAACACACCCCCCTGAACGTTCCCGGAACCGTTGAAGCCTTCCGGGACGGCACCTGCGACGCGACCCTGGGTCCGGCCCTGTTCATCCTGGGAAGCGGCCTCCAGGGCATCACCAAGTACGTGAGTCCCGTGCCCGTACGCTACTCCCCGGCCAGCCAGGTCCTCACCAACGCGGCCTGGGACTCCCTGGCCCTTGAACACCGGGAATGCCTCCTGGCTGAAAGGGAGGCCATCCAGCAGGCCTTCTGCCTGGCCTCCCGCCGGGACACTGAGGACTGCCTGTCCGCCCTGCGCAGCTACGGCGTCTCCCAGGAGCCCATGGACCCGGAGACCGAACTCGCCCTGAGGGTCCGGTTGAAAAGGTCCTGGGACGACCTGGCAGGGGATGTCTATCCCCGGGAACTCCTGGACCGCATCCTGGCCCATCTGGAGAATTTCCGAGCCCGGAAGGCGGAGACCCCATGACCCGGAAGAAGTGGTTCCTCCTGGCTCTGGTCCTGCTCCTGGTCCTGGCGGCCGGGGCTGTCGGCGGCCAGGTCTGGCTGAACCGCCGGGCCCGGGAGTCCGTGGACGAGCAGCTCACCCGCCTGGCCCCCCTGGCCCGGGTGGAGTACGGCACCCTCTGGTACGGGGCCTTTTCCCGGGCCCTGACTTTCCGGGACCTCTCCATCACCCCCCCGGGTTTCACCAGGCCCTTTGGGGTGAGGCGGCTGGAAATCCGGGAACAAGACGGCCGGCGCACCGTGGTGGTTTCCGGGATCGCCGCCGGCCTGGACCAGCCCGCCCTGGACCGGGTCCGCCCGGCCCTTGCCGCCCTGGGCTACGGGGATCTAACTGCCAGCGCCCGGTTGGACTGGCGATACTCCGCCCCGGAGGGCCGCCTGGACCTCGAGTCCTTCCGGTTGCGGGTGGAGGACATGGGGGTTCTGGACCTGTCCCTGGACCTTTCGGACCTGCGCTGGCCCGGGGGGCAATTCAACCTTGCAGGCCTTCTTCAGCTCCGGTCCATCGTGGGCCGGGGAATCCTGAACCGGGCTTCCCTGGGCTATGAAGACCTGTCCCTCATCCGGCGCATGGACGAATCTGCGGCCCAAAGCCAGAACACCACCGTGGAGGCCCTGCGGGACAAACGCGCCTGGTCCGTGCGGGTCCATGCCGTTCCCGGCATGTCCCGGCAGGCCGAAGACGCCCTGGAAGCCTTTGCCCGATTTGCCCGGAACCCCCAAAAAATCCTCATCCTCATGAAGCCGGAGAATCCCGCCCCCCTCCTGGAAACGAACCGGATCCGGGATTTCGGCCAATGGGTGAAGATCATGGGGGTCACGGTGGAATCCGGAGAATAGATCCGTTGTCAAAAACAGGGTCTTTTGGAAACAAGGCCCGGGCGGATATCCTCCCTTGAAAAAAGGGAGGCAGGGGGGATTTTTTTCGTTGCAACCGGCTGGATTTCACACAAAAACATCAAAAAGCCAAATAACTCCGATAGGTTCCATAAATCCGGCCAAGGAGAACGTCCCATGAAAATATTGGCGGCGTTGGACCAGACTCCCTATGCGGAATTCGTGCTGACCAAGGCCATCAAAACCGCGCGCCAGCAGAACGCCAAGCTGGACATCCTGGTGGTGGCCGGGGACTTCAGCGATGCGGGAGATTCATGCGGCTGGGAGAGCATCAATGGGAAACTTCTGGAAGCCGCCACGGCAGCGGCAAAAGCCTACCGGCAAAAGGCGCTGGCCCAGGGGATCCAAGCCAAAATACGGGTGATGCAGGGAACGTCGCCCGCAGACGTCATCGTGAAATACCAGCAGGCCGAGGACCTGGATTTGATCGTGATAGGCCGCCGCTCCCACAAGGGCCAGGACCCCTTCCCCATCGGACCCGTGGCCCAGAGGGTGGCTGCCCACGCCACCTGCACGGTGATGGTGGTTCGCTGACAGGCGGGCGGCCCTGGCCGGATGGGATTGCCGGTGGCACCCCAATGCCGTTGACTTAAGAAAATTGGGAGGCCAAAAGTCCCAAGGCCTGATTCGGATTGATCTTCGGAGATAGCTTCGGCCCAATGTTCACAGGGTTTTGGGCATCTGCCTGATGAGCCTGAAGCCCGCTGATCCTGGCACCCTCGCCTTAAGTCAACGGCATTGGGTGGCACCCGGCTACCCCGGACCGCTTCCAGTTTCGAGGGACCGCCAACGGGCGTCCCAGCAATGATGGAGATGCAACTACCGTCATCCCGGCGAAGGCCGGGATCCAGAGCCTTTGTAACCCATTGAAAAAAACGAATCCCGGCCTTCGCCGGAATGACGGTTTGGCTAGATTTTGGACTTGCTGCACCGCCATCAACAAGGAACCGCCTCTTTTTTGTTGGGACGCGCTTCGCTTGTCCCAACCTACGACTGCTCCAATTTCTCTTTTTTGATCCGCGCAATCCCCTCTGCGGCTTCCCTGGCTTTTTCGCCTTACCCCCGGTTCTCCTTCACCCAATCCACGCCATTCTTCAACAGCCGGACGCCCGGGGTGAGTTCCCGGGACGGGGGCAGGTTTTTTCGTTTTTCCGCTTCCCGGCTCCGGGTCCAGTTGGGGTGGTTGGTGGGGTGGTTGAAGGCCTCGGGATGGGGCATCAGGCCGAAGACCCGGCCTGTGGGGTCGCAGAGCCCCGCGATGTCCCGGATGGAGCCGTTGGGGTTTTGCGGGAATTTGCCCTTGGCCCGGGAGCCGTCAGGCAGGGCGTAGAACAGGGCGTCCTGGCCTTTGGCGCAGAGGCGTTCCAGCACCTCGTCCCCGGCAAAGAACTTGCCCTCCCCGTGGCGCAC
>JAHJUF010000351.1 GCA_018829095.1 Pseudomonadota bacterium
ATAAAAAGAACCCCTTTTTGGGGAACATCCGGGCGGCTGGCCCGCCTTGTGAGGTGTCACCATCGCATCCCCCAATTCCAAGCAGAACGGGAAGTACGAACGGATCCTGGAAGCCGCCGTGCGGGTTTTCGCCCAGGAGGGGTACTCCGGGTCCACCGTGAGTCAGATCGCCCGGGAGGCAGGCGTCGCGGACGGGACCATCTACCTGTACTTCAAGAATAAGGAGGACATCCTCGCCTCCTTCGTGCGCCAGCATTCCCAGGAGTTCTTCGACAGGGTGGAGGATTCCCTGGCCCGGGAAAAGAATGCCATCGACAAGCTCCACGCGCTGGTTCGCCTGCATTTCGCCGCCAGCCGGCTGGACCGGCACAAGGCCCTGGTGTACCAGGTGGAGATGCGCCAGAGCTCCCGGCTCATGAAAGCGGAAATCCGGGACGCCCTGAAGAGGTATCTCGATCTCGTGGGCGCCATCCTGGAGGAGGGCCAGCAGGAAGGCCTCATCCGCCAGGACCTCTACGTGGGCCTGGTGAAGCGCATGATCTTCGCCTCGGTGGACGAGGTCATCACCGCCTGGGTCATCTCCGGCGGCAAGTACGACCTGGCCGCCCTGGCCGATCCCCTGGTGGACCTCTTCCTGGACGGCGTGCGGGCACAGGCGAAGTAAGGCATCCCGGATGCGGGCCGCCAGCCCGGACCCTTTATACACACACCTGTCCGGCCCTGCCCCTCCTTTCACATCCTCACAAATTCATTGCGTTTTCTTCGTCCGGTTGTTAACTTTTCCCATGTCCCAACCAGGAAAAAATCATCGTGGGAACACCCCGGAAGAGGGCTCCATGCCCAGGAAAATCCTGATCATCGATGATGAGCCGGACATTTGCGCCTACCTTGCCGCGGCCCTTGAGGACGCCGGTTACTCTGCCTGTGCCCTCAAAGAGGAAAAACCCACCCTCGCCTCCATCGCCAGGGAAAAACCGGACCTGGTCATACTGGACATCATGATGCCCGGCCGGTCCGGGCTCTCCATCTACAGGGAAATGCGATCGGCCCCGGGCCTTGCCGGGGTTCCCATCATCCTGGTTTCCGGAATCCAGAACGCGCGCGGCCTCGTGGAGGCGGAGAAGAAGCGGCTGGACAAGGACCCGGAAAAGGGTCCGCCGGAAATCTTCGTGGAAAAGCCCATCCTCCTTCCCCATCTCCTTTCGCTCGTGGAATCCTTTTTGAGGTGAAACCAAAAATGCGCGACCGGATCATCGACCTGAAGCAGTGGATCGAGGAAAACCTGTTCAGCGCCATGCCCATGAGCATCGCCGTCATCGACAGGGACTTCAACCTGGTGCTCGCCAATCCCGCGTTCGAGGAAAAATTCGGCGACTGGCAAGGCCGCAAGTGCTTTTCCGTGTACAAGGACCGGGACGCCCTCTGCCCGCACTGCAAGGGGGGAGAGGCTTTCAAGGACGGCCTGCCCAGGGTGAACGAAGAGGAGGGTTTTGACCGGCACGGCCTCCTCACGCGCTACATCAAGCACACCATTCCCTTCAGGGAGAAGGACGGGAGCATTCCCTTTCTCCTGGAAATTTCCACGGACATCACCGAGACCGAGCGCATCCGGCAGGAACACCAGCTCCTCTTCGACCAGGTTCCCTGCAACATCCTGATCCTGGACCGGGACCTGCGCATCGTTCGCGGGAACCGGCGGTTCTCCGAGACCTTCGGCGAACTGGACGGCCGTTACTGCTTCGAGGCGTTCAAGAGGATCGACCAGGAGTGCGTGGACTGCCCGGCCCGCCAGACCCTTTCCGACGGAAGGGTCCACCAGGCCCATTCCGTGGTCCTGGACAAGGCGGGCAAACAGGTGCACCTCCAGGTGACCACGGCGCCCCTGGGCCTGGAAAAGGACTTCCAGCACGTCATGGAAATGGCCGTGGACGTGACCCATACCCTGAAGCTCGAGGAGAGTCTCCAGGCGGCCCTGGCCATGAGCCATGCCATGATCGCCACGTCGCTGGACGCGCACATGGTGGTGGACGGGGCCGGGCGCGTGAAGATCTTCAACCCGGCGGCACGGAACCTCTTCAACGTCCCTCCCGGCCATCCCATGACCGGAGAGGAGCTTTCCTCCATGCTCCCGGAGGACTTCATGTCCATGGTGGCCCGGGCCACGGCGCCCGTTTCCCTCTCCGACACGTTCATTTCCACCACGGACGACGAGAAGATCCCCGTGCGCCTGGTGGGCATGCGCCTGATTGGCGGGACCAGGGACATGGGCATGGCGTTCACCGCCCAGGATCTGAGGCCCTACAAGAAACTGGAGGCCGAAAAGCTTACGGCCGAGCGCCTGGCTGCGGTGGGGCAGACCGTGGCGGGCCTCGCTCATGGGGTGAAAAACCTCATCATGGCCCTGGAGGGGGGGCTGTACATGCTGAACTCCGGCCTCAAGGCCGGGAAAGCGGATCGCATGGCCCAGGGGATGGACATGCTCACGAGGAACACGGAGCGGATCAGCGTCTTCATCAAGGAGTTCCTGAGTTTTTCCAAGGGAAGGTCCATCCGGGTCAAGCCGGTGGACCCCGTGGGCATCGCCCTGGAGTTGGTGGATCTTTACAAGGCCAGGGCGGGTGAGCTGGATATCGAGCTGACTCACGAGAAAACGGGCGAGGTGCTTCCTGCGGACCTGGACGCGGAGGCCATGCACGAGTGCCTCACCAACCTGATGGCCAACGCCATCGACGCCTGCCGCATGAGCGACAAGAAAGACCCCTGTCATGTGACCATGAATACCTATGAAAAGGACGGGGCCCTGGTTTTCGAGGTGTCGGACGACGGATGCGGCATGGACTACGAGATCAAGAAAAAGGTGTTCACCAACTTTTTCACCACCAAGGGCTCCGGCGGCACGGGCCTGGGCCTCCTCACCACGAAAAAGATCATCCAGGAGCACGGGGGGAGGATCGAGATGGAATCCGAGCTGGGAGAAGGCACGATCTTCCGGATCATCCTGCCCAGGGATCGGCTGCCCAAACCCGAGGGCAGGTCCTAGGAAAACGCCAAGTGGAGAAAAACAGCCTCATACTGTTCCTGGCCGAGGGCGGGAACAACCTGGAGCTCATGGCTCTGGGTCTTGCCCGGAAAATATCCGGTCCGGATATCGGGATCATCGCCGCCACCATGAAGCCGCCCGGGATCAACCCCCTGGCCCGGGAGGTCATGGCCGAGGCGGGCGTGGACATCGCGGGTCTTGACCAAAGCCAAAATACCCTCCTGGACATTGTGCCTTTCTTCTTTGACCTGGCCGTGACCCTGGGCCGGTTCGATCCGGGATGCCTCCCTGCCCTGCCGGGGATGCCGCCCGTTCTCCATTGGGAAACCCCCGACCCGCCCGCCAACGCGCCCGAGGCCGTGATCCGCGGGGAACTCGCAAAGGCCAGGGACCTGATCCGGGACAAGGTGGAGACGCTTTTTTCCTCCGGCATGCCGGAAGCCCTTTCCGTGACCAGGCGAAACCTCGAACTGATCCTGGACAACCTCCTGGACGGCGTCATGGCCCACACCCGGAACCGACGCATCTTTTTCTTCAACCAGGCCGCAGAACGCATCACGGGCTACAAGCGGGAGGACATCCTGGGGAAAGACTGCCACGAAGTGTTTCCCGGCAGGTTCTGCGGCGGGGAATGCGAATTCTGCGGCACCTCCCTGCAGGCCTGCGTGAAGGGCGTCGCGCAAAGGGATGTCGCGTTCCTTACGCCGGGGAAAATCAGGCGGATGCTCAGGATGTCCGTCATGCCCCTTTCCGACTCCCAGGCAAGGACCCAGGGCGCGGTGATCTCCTTCAAGGACGAGACCGAGCTGATCCGGTTGAAGGACCGGGTGGGGCATCGCCACAGCCTGGGCGGGCTGGTGGGAAAAGACCCCCTGACCCTGGAGCTTTTCGAGACCATCCAGGAGGTGGCCGTGGTCTCGGCGCCCGTGCTCATCGAGGGCGAGTCCGGGACGGGGAAGGAACTGGTGGCCAACGCCATCCACGAGTTGTCCGCCAGGAAAGGCAAGCCTTTCGTGGCCGTGGACTGCGGGGCCCTTCCCGAGGGGATCCTGGAAAGTGAGCTCTTCGGCCATGTGCGCGGGGCCTTTTCCGGGGCCGTGGCCCACAAGAAGGGGCGGTTCGAGCTGGCCCATGGCGGGACCCTCTTTCTCGACGAGGTGGCGGAGATGTCCCTGGGCATCCAGGCAAAGATCTTGCGCGCCATCCAGGAGCAACAGTTCTTTCGGGTGGGGGGGGAGGCGCCCATTCAGGTGGACGTGCGCGTGCTCTCCGCCACCAACCGGAACCTGAAGAAAATGGTGGAGACGAGGAGGTTCCGGCGGGACCTCTACTACCGGCTGTGCGTAGTGCCCGTGTTCGTGCCGCCCTTGCGGGAGAGGCGGCTGGACATCCCCATGCTCATCGATCATTTTTCGGAGCTGGTGGCTGCGGAAATCCGCCGCCCGGTCCTGGATGTCGCCAACGAGGTTCTGGACCGCCTGACCCGTTACCCCTGGCCGGGCAACGTGCGGGAGCTGCACAACGCTGTCGAGTACGCCTACGTCAAAGCCAGGGAAGGGCTGATCGAGCTCCGCCACCTGCCGCCTGAAATAAGGGACTTCGTGTCCAAGACCCATTCCCGCCCGGGCCCGGAACCCCGCCTGAGCCTTTCCGACATCCTTTCCGCCACGGAAAAGGCCCGGGGCAACCGCAAGAAAGCCGCGCAAATCCTGGGCGTCAGCCGCGCCACCCTCTACAGGTACATCAAGCAGCATGGGATACACTGAACAGGTGTCTCATGTCTCAAACGTGCCTCATGATACACATCCAAGACACCTGGCCTTCCTCCGGATTCTTTTAATCACATAAAATCATAGCCTTATGATCTATCCGCTGCGCGGCGTTCCCCTGTTACACCCCTTCCAGAATCATCGCATCTTGCCGGCGTCAATAAGTTAACCACCTAAAAATAAAAGAAAAACACCATGCGGCACGGTATGTGCTTTATTCCATGGTGGATCACGATCAAAGGAGCTCACATGCCGGACGAAAATCTCAGCCGGGTCATCGACCTTTGTTACCAGATGCTGGAGCTGGCCGATCACGGAGACAAGCTACGCCGGGACGCGGGTTCGGGCGTGGTGTACGCCGCATTGCGCGATGCGGCCTACAAGGTGCGCAAGCTGGCCAAAAAGGAACAGGCCCGGCAGGGGATGGAGCCGGGGCTGGAAACGGACCAACGGGAAAGAGGGAGCCTATGAGTGGAACCAAGACAATCCTTGTGGTGGAGGATGAACAGGATGTCCAGACCTACCTGGCGGCCCTGTTCGAGGACAACGGGTACCGCACCATCCGGGCGGGAGACGGAGTCAAGGCCCTGGAACTGGCCAGGACCGAAAAGCCGGACCTCATCACCCTGGACATGGCCATGCCCGAGCAGTCCGGGGTGCGCACTTTCCGGCAGTACAAGGCGGACCCGGAGCTGTCCAGGATCCCGGTGGTCATCATCACGGGCGTGGGGGAGGACATGCAGACCTTTTTCGCCAAGCTCAAGGGTTTCTCCAAGCCCGAAGGGTTCATGGCCAAACCCGTGGACCCGGGGAAACTTCTGAAAATGGTGGAAGCCCTCCTGGCTGCCTGAGCCTTTCCGCCTGCATTTACGCGCCCACAAGGAGACCTTGAAATGAGCGTTATCCCGTACCTTCTCACTTGCCTGGCCTTGGCGGTTTTCATCGTGTCCGTGGCGGCCCGGATCAAAAGATACCTGAACAAACCCCTCCACGTCCGGTGGGAACTCTACCCCGTGGCGCACGATGCGGAGCGGGCTTCCTACGGCGGCTCCTACCTGGAAGACGTGGACTGGTGGAAGAAACCCAGGAAAAAATCCATGATGGGGGAGCTTTCGTTCATGGTCCCGGAAATACTTCTGCTCCGGGGTGTCTGGGAAAATAACCGGAGCCTATGGTACAGGAGCTACCCGTTCCACCTGGGCCTCTATCTCACGGCAGCCTTCATGGGCCTGGTGTTTTTGGGCGGGGTGCTGGAGCTTTTCGGATTCAACCTGGGGTCCGGGTCTGTCATCGGCTCCATAATCATTGCACTCACCAACGTCATCGGCCCGGCCGGGTTCCTTTTGGCTATCTGCGGGGCTGTGGCGCTTTTCCACAGGCGGATCTCCGATTCATCGCTCCGCGAATATTCCTCCTTCGGGCATTTCTTCAGCCTGGCGCTCTTCATCGTGGTCATGGCAACGGCCATCGCCACGTGGCTTTTCGCGGACCCGGGTTTCGCCATGGCCCGGAGCTTCGCCGCCGGCCTGGTCGGCATGAAGTGGTCCCCCATCCCAAGCCACCTGTTCACCGCCCAGATCGTTCTCGGAGCCATCCTGCTCGCCTATATTCCCATTACCCACATGTCCCATTTCTTCATGAAATACTTCCTGTGGCACGACATCCGCTGGGGGGACGAGCCCAACATCGACAAGCCGGCCACGGACCGAAAAATCGGCGAGGTGCTCAATTACCCGGTCACCTGGAGCGCCCCGCACATCGCCATTTCCGGCAAGAAAACCTGGGCCGAGATCGCCACCCACAACCCCATGGCTGAGACGGAAAACACGAAGGAGTGAGACATGGCCAACTCCCCTATACATTTCAAGGATTTCGGCAAGGATACTATCCAGTTCCGGCACATCTCTCCCGATGACCTGTCCCCCCTTCCCGGGGACTTTGAAAATAAGCCGTGGACCCCACTCTCGGAAGAGGTGAAGGAAAAATACGCGGCCATCCTTGATGACACCTGCATCCTGCCCATTCCAATGCCAAAAACAAAAGAGGAAGAGGAGGAACTGGTCAACAAGTTCATCAGCGGAATGCGGAAGCTCTTCCAGAGGGAGAACAACTGGACCTTCCTGGCCATGCTGGAAACCACCATGGAGCACTGCGCCAAATGCCAGACCTGCTCCGAGTCCTGCCATCTGTACGAAGCCACGGGCGGCGACGAGATGTACCGCCCCAACTTCCGCACGGAGATTTTTCGGCGCATCTACCAGAAATACGTGAAGAAAGACCCTTTGGCCCGCTGGCGCCATGGCGACATTGATCTCAACTGGCGCACCGTCGCCAGGCTGGGGGAACTGGCCTACCGGTGCAACATCTGCCGCCGCTGCGCCCAGGCCTGCCCCATAGGCGTGGACAACGCCCTTGTGGCCCGCGAGATCCGGAAAATTTTTTCCCAGGAGATGGGCATCGCATGCCCGGAGCTCCATGAAAAAGGCTCCATGCTCCAGTTGAAGACCGGGTCCTCCACCCAGATGACCGGCATGGTGGTCAAGGACAACATGGACTTCATCGATGAGGACTTCTCCGAGGAAACCGGCTTTTCCTTCAAGACCCCATGGGACGTGGAGGGGGCGGACATCCTGCTGATCCACAACGCGGGCGAGATCATGGCCTGGCCCGAGAACATCGCGGCCTTCCACATCATCTTCGAGGCGGCGGGGCTTTCCTGGACCCTCTCCTCGGAGCTGGCCGGGTACGACTCCATCAACTACGGCGTGTTCTACGACGACGTGCAGTTCGCCAGGACCGCCATCCTGCAGGCCCAGGCCGCCAAGAAGCTTGGGGTGAAAAAAATCGTCATAGCCGAGTGCGGGCACGCCCACAAGGCGCTCACCGTCATCGCGGACCGGGTCCTGCCAGAGCCCCTGAAGGTGCCCAGGGAGTCCTACCTCCCCCTCCTCAGGGACATCGTGCTCTCGGGAAAGATCGAGTTCGATCCATCGAGGAACGACTTTCCCGTGACTCTCCACGACCCCTGCAACATGACCCGGCTCATGGGCATCATCCGCCCCCAGCGGGAGATCGTGAAGGCCCTGTGCCCCCAGTTCCGGGAAATGACCCCCCACGGGGCCTTCAACTACTGCTGCGGCGGCGGGAGCGGGTACGCCATCATGCACCGGAACAACATCGAGGAATGGAGAATGAAGGTCGCGGGAAGGAAGAAGCTCTCCCAGATCCTCGGTGCATTCTCCGACTGCCGGGGGCCGGAAGCCAAGAAGTACGTGGCAGCCCCCTGCTCCAACTGCAAGGGCCAGATCCGAGACATGATCAAGAACTACGGTCTCATGGAAAATGAGACTTTGGCCTACGGAGGAATCGTTGAACTCGTGGTGAACGCCATGAAGGCCGTGAACCCCGGTTTCATCAAGTGGGAAGAGTACGGATAAGGGGGTGCCCCTTGGCAAAGGCGGAAGAAAAAAAGGTCCTGGTCGTGGACGACGAGCCGGACGTGCGCAGCTTTCTGGCCGCCTGCATCGAGGACGCGGGCTTTATCGTGGATACGGCCATGGACGGGGTGGAGGCCCTGGAGAAGGTTCACAAGTCCCCTCCGGACCTCATCACCCTGGACATGGTCATGCCCAGGAAATCGGGCATCCGGTTCATGCGCGAACTCCGGGCCGACCCGGAGCTTTGTTCGATTCCGGTGATCATCATCACGGCCCACGCGCGTGACGAGTTCGGGAGTGAGGATATCCGGGAGCTTTCCGCGTTCACGGCCCGCATGAAGCCCAAGTACGTGATGGAAAAACCCATCACGCCTCCGAGGCTGGTGGAGGCCATCGCGGATATCCTGGGTGTTGAAACGCCTGCAAGGGCCGAGGGGCCGGTCAGGGAAAAGGTGTCCGGCCTTCTTTTCGGGGCCGACACCAATACCCTGGCCAGGGTCCTTGAGATCCTCGAAAAAAAAGGCTGATCCCTTTCCCATGCCACCCATACCCGCAGCGAAAAGGCATGGGAAAGGGGCCGGGCAAGGGGCGCAATCATGATGGCCTTGCAAGAAGCCTGAAATTCACCCCGTCCGTCATTCCCGCGATGCGTGTTCCCGTGAAAGATGGGAGCCGGAATCCAGTTATTTCAGAGCGTTAAAAAAGCCTGGAGCCCGGCCTTTGTCTCCGGGGCATGGGCGGAAGACCTATCCTTTTTCCCGGATGCCGCCGCTGGCATCTCACCTGCGGCCTTGGGGGAGGAGGTCACGGCTTCCCCCGAGCGGCCAACCGTTTGCCCCGTCCCTGCCTGAGCCATTCAACCAGGTGGAAAAACACCCGGCCCACGAGATGGCATCGGGATTTTGCGTCCGGATAAAATCAGCCACCGTGCCGGCAACTCCGGCCGGAAATCCGCCAACAAGTCCCCCTGAACCGCTCAAGGCCCACATCATGGAACTGATCGAGGGACCTTGCCGAGACTTCAACTTCGTAAGTGTTCAGGGGATCTCCACCCAAGATCACCAATCCAGGCGAGGTCTGTGGGTTGATTCGTGGCAAGCGCTCAGAGAGCATCACATTTGCAATATACTGAAATCAATTGATATTTTATATTGACCAAAAAAGGAGGATGAATTCACACCGACTGATTTCAGGCGCATCCGACTAAAGCGTATATCGCCCCCGATTTCTTTGGATTCAAGTTGACAACCACCCCCCACCCCCCTAAACTTCCCCCGAAAACGCCGGAGTGGTGAAACTGGTAGACGCGCTGGACTCAAAATCCAGTGGGGGCAACTCCGTGTCGGTTCGATTCCGACCTCCGGCACCAAAAAAATTCCCAATAATCAAGGGGTTTTGGCGATTTGGCCAAAACCCCTTATTATTTAGCCCTATTCAATTTTAGCCGTTTTTAGCCCATTTTAGTGGTCTCTGTGGCAGAAATTTGGCAGAAATTTCCGCCCCTCCAAACCGGACCCCCTGCCCCCACCAGGCTCCCAAGTGGCGGCCACCTGGTTCCATGCTTTCGGGTCGCCCCTGCCCACCCCTTTCGATTTCTGCCAAATTTCTGCCAGTGGAGGGGCTTTCGTGTCGGCGGTGGGCGATTGGTTCCTTGGGGTGAACTCCTGGCGGCTGGCCGCCAAAGGAAAATTTTGAAAGGCTGATTCAAAAAAAACATTGACGCCGATTAGCGGAAAGCTGTATGTATGCGTTCAGGATAAAAATTTCGGGAAGGATTGAGGATGCGCCTTTTTAAAAGTTCGGAAATCGCCGAAAAAATGGGAATCTCCCAGCCGAAGGTAAGGCGGTGGGCCCGCGAGTTCCTTCCTTCTGATCCATTGGCAAGCCTGCGCTCTGGGTACACACGAAAGCATAACGTTGATGAGGCTTTCAGAATATTACTTGGTGGGTGCTTGGTATCTTTTACAGATTTTGTTAAGGCGAAATTAATTTTATCAGAAATCGAACCATGGTTATTAAAAAGGCATTTCTTGCCATTTGAAGGGGGGATAAAAAAAAGAAGTGATGAAAATGATATGCCAGATAAATGGGTAATTAAAATTTATGAAATTAATAAAATTGATTTTTGCTATGAAGCAATTGGCTATTGGCATGTTTATAATTGTAATGAAATAAGTGATGATAGATTTCCTGGATGCAGTATTTATAATCAAAAGATTATAAGGGAATGGTTTGATAATAAAAATTATAATATATATAATTTTATTGGTGGAACAAATTTTGATTTAGAAATTAGCGGCATTGCAGCACAATTTGAGGCTTGTATGGGCCTGTATTCAGAAGAAGAAAAAAGGGTCAT
>JAHJUF010000352.1 GCA_018829095.1 Pseudomonadota bacterium
CATCGCTCATGCTCGTTCTCCTTCCTGCCGGGCTAACCCGTTCCTACTTGAGCCAGGACAGGACATCTTTCTTCCTGGGAACCTTTCCCGAAATCTTCACCTGTCCGTCCACGATGACCGCCGGAGTGGCCAGGGGCCCGTACTTGGCGATTTCCAGGATATCGGAGACCTTTTCCACCTGGGCGTCGGACCCGGCCTCGGCCACAGCCTCCCGGACCAAGGCTTCCGCCTTTTTGCACTTGGGGCATCCGGGCCCCAGGACCTTGATTTCCATCTTCCTTTTCCTTTCTTTGGCGATCTATCCCACCAGGGTTCCGAAGATCATCCCCGCCGTGGTGGACAGGACCACCACCACCGCCACGAAAGCGGCGGTCTTTTTGACACCCATGACGCTGACGATGACCAGCATGTTGGGAAGCGACAAGGCCGGTCCGGCCAAAAGAAGCGCCAGGGCAGGCCCCTGGCCCATACCCGCCCCCAAAAGCCCCTGGAGGATGGGCACCTCGGTGAGGGTGGCGAAATACATGAGGGCACCGGCGAGCGAGGCGAAGAGGTTGGCCCAAAGGCTGTTGCCCCCCACCAGCCGGCCGATGGACTCCGCCGGGATGAGGGCCGGGTGCCCGGGCCGTCCCAGGAGAAATCCCGCCACCAGGACGCCGATCGCCAAAAGCGGCATGATCTGCTTGGTGAATTCCCAGGTGGCGTCCACCCACTCCACGGCCTCGTCCCGGCTGAACCAGGATCTCACCATCCAGGCCAAGGCAACGAGGAACGCGGCCACCGCGTACCACCTCAAGCCAAAAATCGTTTTCCAGACCGCCGAGGCGTCTTCCCCGGGTCGGGCAAAGGCCGCGAACACCAGGACGAGGACCAGGGTTCCGATGAACGCACCGTTCTTCCCGAGCCCCCTGCCCTCTTCCTCCCCGACGAAATTCAGGGCGGCCGCCTCTTCCCTCGCCTTTTCCTCCCGGGAGAAAATCGCGGACATGATCAGCCCCGCCACCACGGAAAAGACCACCGCCCCCACGGCCCGAGCCAGGCCCAACTTCCACCCCAGGACCTGGGCCGTGAGCACCACGGCCAGGACGTTGATGGCCGGGCCGGCGTACAGAAAGGTGGTGGCCGGGCCAATGCCCGCGCCCCGGGTGTAGATGCCCGCGAAAAGGGGCAGCACCGTGCAGGAACACACGGCCAGCACCCCGCCGGACACCGAAGCCACGGTATAGGACACGATCTTCCGGGCTTTGGCCCCGAAGTACTTGAGCACCGCGCCCTGGCTCACGAACACGGAGATGGCCCCGGCGATAAAAAACGCGGGCACCAGACAGAACAGCACGTGCTCCCGTGCGTACTCCCGGAGCATGAGAAAAGCCTCCAGCCCGGCCCGGCGCACCACCGGGTCGGACCAGGGCACCAGATAGGCCGCCAGGTACAGGCCCACCAGATAGAACAGTTTGGTACGCTCCTTCATGATCTTCTCCAAAAGGCTCCGCTAGCGGGAACAGAGGGTTTCCCGACGGATTTGGGGCAGCCGCGACAGGAGGGCCGCCAGTTCGGGATCGCTGTTCAGCCATTCCTTCATTTCCGCCAGCATGGCCCGGGCGTGGGGATTTTCGGACCGGGGGGCCAGGCGGTAGTTCACCCACAGGCCCTCCTTGGAAAAATCCACCAGTCCGGCCTCCTCCAGGACTTTCAGGTGCTTGCTCACCGTGGGCTGGGCAAGCCCCAGGGCTTCGGTGATCTCGCACACGCAAAGCTCCCGCATTTCCAGCATCTTCACGATTTTGACCCGGCCCGGGTCAGACAGGGCCTTCATGACCTTGATGAGATCTTTCATGTTGCCTCCCGGTGACTATATTCTTGTATGGCAATATAGGATGGGCAGGGAGGCCCGTCAAGGGGAAATGGCAGCGTGGGGAAAATACTCAGGCGGATAAGGGAGTGGAAAGAGGCTGAACACCATGCCGAGAGCCGGGACAGGCCTCTATCCCGCCCCCAGGAGGGCCTCGGCCTCGGCAGCCAGGAGGCGCTTGGAAAAAAACAGGGAAATGAGGTTGAACCGGGCTTCGGCAAAAGCCACGGAAAATTCTCCCAGCCGGGTGATGGTGATGGTGCCCGCTCGGTAATGGCCCCGCGCATCCTCGTAGTTTTCCCGGGAAAGCTCCACCGTTTCCCGGGCGAGTGCGATGCGTTGGTCCAGGCTCTCGTTGTCAGCCCGGATTCGCTCCACCGAGGCATGGATCTGTTTCTTCCCGGCCTCCAGGGCGGCCCGGGCCTGGAGGAGATTGGCCGAGGCCTCGGCCTTCCCGGCCCGGACAAGGCCCCCGTCGTAGAGGTCCCACCGGGCGGTGAGCCCCACGCTCCAGGACTCGTCCATGAGGCCGGTCTCCTCGCCGCTGGTCCGGGCCCCGGCCACGGCCGCCACTTCGGGGAACCGGCCGCCCCCGGCCATCCGCTTCTGCTGCAGGGCGCTCTTTTCCCGGGACCGGGCCAGGGCCAGGTCCGGGAAGTCCCAGCCCCCCGTGCGGCTCGTCAGCCGGCCCACCAGGTCTTCCATATCCGGAGCGGTTTCGAGATCACCCTCAGGCACCAGGGTCTCCTCGTCCGTGGGCCGGCCCAGGGCCTGGTTGAACGCCAGGGCCGCGTCAATCAGCTCCGCCTCGGCCCGGCGCAACGCGTCCGCCGTGATGTTCAGCCCCAGGCGGGCCTGGCGCACGTCCAGGGAGGTCACCACCCCGGCGTCGTAAAGATCCTGGGCGTCCTGGTGCTCGGCCCGGGCCTGTTCCGCCCGGTCCTGGAGCACCGCAAGGGAGGCCCGGGACAGAAGTACCGCATCGAACGCACCCTTGACCTGGCGCAACACCTCCCGTTCGGCCGCGTCCGCCCCAAGGGCGGCTTGGCCCGCGAGGCTTTTTTCCAGGCGGAGACTTGCCGGGATGCGGAACCCCGCGAACAGCACCTGGCTGACCTCGATCCCGGCCGTGATGTCCCGTTCCGGGGCTTTGAAAAACGGCTTCAGCATGGGAATGGGCATTTCCGTGGCATTGGTGCCCAACTCCAGCCACTGGCCTGAGGCGGAAATCTGGGGCCGGACAAAAGCGGAAACCTGGCGGCCCGTGGCGGCCAAGGCAGCGGATTCCTGACGCCGGGCGGTCAACAGGTCCGAGTGGGCCAGGGCATAGTCCACCGCCTCTTCCCGGCTGATGGTCCCGGCCCCGGCCCCGGTCGGCCACAGGATCAAGACAACGGCCAGGGCGGCAACTGCACGAAGAGGCATTTTCACTTTCCGTCTCATTGACCTGTTCCGCTGCCTTCGCCTGCCGGAACCGCCGGCGGCGCGTTGAAGGTTGACTGCCCCCGCCCCAGGCGGAGGCGGATCTTCTCCAGGAGTTCGTACTCCACCGGCACCATGAGGAGGGTGAGCAGGGTGGAGGTGAACAGGCCGGAAACAAAGGCCACGGCCATGGGAGCCCAGGAGATGGACTTGCTGGGAATACCAATGGCCATGGGCAAAAGGCCCAGGATGGTGGTGATGGTGGTGATGAGCACCGGCCGCATCCGAGCTGCACAGGACTCCATGATGGCCTCCCGCATGGGGCGGCCGCTACGCAGGCGGGTGTTCATGAAGTCGATGAGCAAAAGGGAGTTGTTCACCGCCACCCCCGACAACCCCACAATGGCCATGAAGCTGCCCACGGTAAAAATGGTCCGGGTGACGATGAGGCCCAGCACCACGCCGATCAGGGCAAAAGGCACGGCCGAAATGATGATGAGTGGCTGCCAGTAGTCATTGAACTGAGAAGCTAAAACCATATAGATGGCCAGGATGGCGATCAAAAAGGCGATCTTGAGGGAGCTGAAACTCTTGCTGGTGACCTCGAATTCCCCGGCGCAGGACAGGGAGACCCCGGGGAACATGTCCTGTTCCTTTTCGAAAATCCCGGAGATGAGGTACTGGGCCCGGGCCGCCGAAAGCTTGGAATTCTCCTTGATATCCGCCGTGATGGTGACCGTGGGCTTGCCCTCGTACCGGGCCCGGACCGTGGCCTCGGACACATAGGCGATGTCCACCAGGTCCTTGAGGTAAATGGGCGAGGCGCTGTGCTCCACCACAGGCAGGGAAAGGACGTCCGCAGGCAAAGCCAGGCCCGCGCCCCGGGCATTGGCCCGGTCCAGGCTCCGGGAGGCCCGGACCATGAGGCTCACTTCCTCGTCCGGGGTCCGGAAGGTCCCGGCCGGGTAGCCGGAAAGAGCCCCGGCCAGAAGTCCCGTCACCTGGCCCGGGTCCATGCCGTACTCGGAGGCCGCCTCCTGGCGCACCGTGTACACGGCGGTCTTCTGATAGTCGGGGCGGTCGTCCTCGATGTCAAACAAGTCGCCCAGGTCCGGGGTCTCCGCCATCCTGCGCTCAAGAAAGTCGGAGGCGGCCAGGGCTCCGGTCAGGGTGGTGGCCGTGACCCGGATGGTTACGGCCTTGCCCGAAGGCGGTCCTGTCTCTTCCGAGAACACCCGAAACCGGGGCCGGTCCTCGCCGGGATAGTTTGTCTCGACGTAGGCGGCCAGCTTTTCCCGCATCTGGTTCAAAAAAACCATGGGATCGTTCCCGGGATTGTCCGGGAAGTTCCGGTCGGCCTCCGGGGGCAGGGTCACCACCACCTGGCCGAAATAATTCCCGCTCCGTATCTGGTAATCCTCCTGCTCATAGAACCCCGCCGACCCCACCGTGGCCTGGGACTGCTCCGGCCCCTGGGCCATTATGAACCGGGAGAGATCCCGCACCACCTCGTCGGTCCGGGTCAGGGAGGTCTCCAGGGGCATGGTGACGGGAATGTGGTACCGGAAGTAGTTGCTCGGAAAAAATTTGTACTGCAAAAGAGGAACCTTGCCCGAAAGGGACAGCATCAGGGGGATCACGGCGGTCAGGAACAGGAGGAAGGCCCCGATGAAGGCCACAGCCTTGTGGTCCAGAAGCCATACCACTATCCGCCGATATATGGCCCACAGGAAGGCGAAAACCCCTTCCCGAAGATGATGATAGGGGTCCTCGCCTTCGACCACGAGGTTCTTCGGGATTTTTTTGGGTCCCCAGTCCAGGATGTGGACGGGCAGGATGATCAGGGCCTCCAGAATCGAGGCGGCCAGGGCAAAGGCGACGGTCTTGGGAACGTAGGAAAAGAATTCCCCTGTGGACCCGGTCATGATGAGCATGGGCAGGAAGGCCACGATGGTGGTCAACGCCGAGGCGAAGACCGGCAGCATGACCTCGGATGTACCGTCGATCACGGCCCCCCGGGGGGTCTTGCCCATCTGCCGGTGGCGGTAACAGTTCTCCACGATGATGACTGCGTCGTCCACGATGATGCCCGTGACAAGGACAAAGGAAAACAGGCAGATGGTGTTTAACGACATCCCCGTGATCTTCATGAGGAGGAAGGTGCACATGAAGGAAAAAGGAATGCCGATGCCGGTGAGCATGGCGTTCCTGAAGCCCAGGGTCATCCAAAGCACGGCCGTCACCAGGATCATGCCCATGATGAGGTTGCCGCCCAGGGTGGACAGGGAGTCCTGGATCTCGATGGTGGAGTCGTTGGAAAACACCACGCTCACGCCATCCTTGGCGTGCTGGGCGGTGAACTCCTCTCCGATCTCCTTTATCCCTCTGACGATATCCAGGGCGTTCCCGGTCTTCTCCTTGATCACCCAGAGGTGCAGGGCGTCCTGGCCATTTACCGAGTAGATGCGGAAGGGGTCCCGAAAGGATAGGCGGGCCGAGGTCACCAGGTCCCGGACCCGGACGAAATTGCCATCCCCGTCGCGGCGCACCACGATGTCCAGAACCTCGGCCTGGCTCGTGAGCTTTTTGCCCGCATCGAGCATGAACTCCGTTCCCTGGGCCTCGAATTTACCGGTGGGAATTTTGGTGTTGGCGCTGCCGACGGCCCGGGCCGCCTGGCCGAAAGTGACACCGTGGCGGCGGAGTTTCTCCGGGTCCAGGGACACGTGGAACTCCCGGTCGAACTCCCCCCGGATCTCGGCCGAGCGCAGATCAGGAACGGTCAGGATGCGGGCCTGGAGTTCCTCGGTCAGAAGCCGCAGGGTGGTTTGGGGCACATCCCCGGCCACGTGGGCCACGATGATAGGCATCCACTCGTGGGTGGTCAGGTACAGGAACGTGGGCTCCTCCGCGCCCCGGGGAAGCTGGTTCTTCACGTTCAGGACGCGAAATCGCAGCTCGTTGTATAAGGAGGTGTAGTCCGTGTCATCCAGGAATTTCACCTTGATGGACGAATAGCTCCGGTAGGACGAGGACTCGATGTACTCGATGGAATCCATATCCGAGAGGGCGTCCTCGATCTCGGCCGTGACCAGCTTTTCCACGTCCTCGGCCGAAGCCCCGTAGTAGTTGGTGCGGACGAACACCAGGCCCATGTCCACCAAGGGCAGGTTCTCCATGGGAGAGGACATGAGGGAGGCTACACCGGAGACCACCAGGATGACGAAGACCACGTTGACCAAGACGGTCTGGCGAAGGGTGTACCGGACAACGGATTTCATGGGGTATCTCGCAATGCGGCGCCGAGTCCGGGCGCTTGCCTGGGTTCAAGAATTCAGCGACTGAAGGTTAGCAGCCTGTTCAAAGACGATGACCTGCAAGTCACCCCACCCGGCCTCCGGCCGTGCGGGGACCCGACGGCGCAACTCCGCAGATCACATTTTTGGGCAACCAAAAAAGCAGACTGTTCAAAAATGTGATCTGAAAGGCGCGCGAGCCGGGAAAGGGCGAGGCGTACTTATGTACGTTGAGCTTTTTACCGGGGAAGCGCAACGCCGCAGATCTCATTTTTGGGCAGCCTGCGCCGGGGCCAGCGCCGTGCCCACGGGCAGCCGGGGAGTTTCGGCCACGATGAGGTTCTCGCCGGACTCGCCCAGCACCAGCAGAGGCAAGGACTCTCCGCCTTCCGCCAGCCTCACCCGGGGGTTTTCGTACCGGCTGATGACCGCGGCCTTGGGCACCAGGGCCCCCTCAGCGCGCACGGTGAGGGTGAACGTGCATTCCAGGCCGCCCAGGTGCTCGCCGCCGAAATCGAGAATGGCCAGCTCGATGCAGCGTTTCCGGGTCTGCTCGTTGAACTCCGGGTTCACCTGGTTCACCCTGGCCCGGCCGGGCTCGTTGTCCAGGCTCACGGGAAAGGTCTCGCCCAGGGCAACGATGGCCGCGAACTCCTGGTTGGATACGCACATGGGCACCACCAGGGAGCCGAAATCCCCCACCCGGGCCAGGGGCACCTGGGGATTCACCACCTCCCCGGCCTCCACCATCCGGTACACCACCATCCAGCCCTTGGGGGCGAAAACCTCGTGACGCCGCCTCTGCTCGGCCAGGCGGTCGAGATCCACCTGAAGGGCCGCCTTGTCCGCCAGGAGGGTGTCGATCTGGAGCCGGGCCTGATCCCATCCCTGTTGGGCCTCGTCCCGCTTCACCCCTGTGGCCCGGTCGCCCTTGTGCAGGGTGTCGATGCGCACGAACTCCTTGTTCAGATAGGTCTCCAGGGACCGGGCCTTTTCCAGGGCCGCGTCAAGCTTGTTCATGGACTGGCGGACCGCCCGGATCTGGAAATCGATGAACGTGGGGTCGATCTCGTAGAAGGGCTTTTCCCCCACCCGGTCCCCCACCTGGTAGTGCACGGCCGTCACCTTGCCCGACACCTCGGCCGAAAGGGTCAACGTGGTGTCGGCCCGGGTGTACCCGGACAGGGCCACGTCCTTGTAGGCCTCCTTCACCACCAGGGGAGCCTCCTGGGAAAAACCGGTCCCAGGGAGGCCCAGAAGCAGAAAAACCAGCAACGAGGCCGCGTATCGCATGGGACCGCCCTTTCGGCCTGTCGGAGGCCCCCACCAGCCAGGGGTGAAGGCCAAAGATTATTTAGCGTTAAAACAAACGGTTACCAGTCATGGAAAATCACAGGTCCAATGGATATAGAATCTTGGCTCCCCGGGGTCAAGAGGCTTTGCGCCGGGAAGGGAGCGCGGGAGGGCGTCGGAGTTGGCTTGGAAAACAAAGGGCTGTTCAAGATCTCCCCCCTTTGAAAAAAGGGGGTTCCTTCCACGCCCGGTCCGGTTAGTTATTCCTTCTCAGAGCTCAGCCAGCAGCCCGGAAAGGGGCACGGGCCGGACCACGGCCTTGCCCAGGCCGGAAAGAAGCACAAAATCCAGGCTGTCGCCCGTGCGTTTCTTGTCCCGGACCAGGGCGTCGGCCACAGCAACGGGATCAGCCGGGAGAGACAGGGGCAGGCCCAGGGCGGACAACAGGTTCGTGAGCCGGTCCGCGTCCTCCTGGGACAACAGGCCCAGGCGCACCGAAAGCCCGGCCGCGGCGGCCATCCCGGCGGAAACCGCCTCTCCGTGGCTCTTGCCCGTGACCTTTTCCAGGGCGTGGCCCAGGGTGTGGCCGAAGTTCAGCTTCTTCCGCTCCCCGGCCTCCCGCTCGTCCGCCGAGACCACGGCGCTCTTGATGCGCACGGAGTCGAGCACCATGCGCCGGATTGCCCCGGGTTCCAGGCCCCGGGCGGAGGCGGCGTTCTCCTCCAGGAAACGGAATAATGAAAAATCCGCGATGGCCGCATGTTTCACCACCTCGGCCAGGCCGGAAGTCCGCTCGGCTTCCGGGAGGGTCAGGAGCACCTTGGGATCGCAGATCACGAAGCTGGGCTGGTTGAAGGTTCCCACCAGGTTCTTGTAGCCGGAGAAATTAACGCCGTTCTTGCCCCCTACCGAGGCGTCCACCTGGGCCAGGAGGGTGGTGGCCACAAACCCGAACCGGATGCCCCGGACAAAGGTGGAGGCTGCGAACCCGGCCACATCGCACACCACCCCGCCTCCCACCCCGGCCAGGAACCAGGACCGGTCGGCCGCCAGTTCCACCAGCCGGGCGTATATCTCCCGGGCCGTGTCCAGGGTCTTGGACCCCTCACCAACAGGCATAACCATCCTGGGGAAATCCGGCAGGCGGCTCCCGTAGAGCCGGTCCACGTTCTCGTCCGTGAGGAGGAACACGTTTTTTTCCGGCAGGTATCGGGCCAGGTTGTCCAGGCTCTCCCCCACCAGGATTTCCGAGTCCCCCAAAAGGCCGCGCACGAGGAAGCGATCCATCAGGCCTCCTCCCCTTCCCGGCCCAGGAGTTCCCTGAGCCTGGCCGCCGGATTTTCGCTTTTCGCCAGGGCCGTGCCGATGAGGAAGTTGTGCACCCCCCGGGCCAGGAGGCGCGTCACGTCGGCCCGGGTGGATACCCCGCTCTCGGCCACGGCCGTGACGCTGGCCGGGAACCGCGCCACGAGGAGCTCGGTGATGGCGAGGTCGGTCTTGAAGGTGGATAAATCCCTGTTGTTGATCCCCACCAACCGGGCCCCGGCGGCAAGCGCCCGGGAAAGCTCCATCTCGTCGTGGACCTCCAC
>JAHJUF010000353.1 GCA_018829095.1 Pseudomonadota bacterium
CTCCGGCCAGGTATCCCATGCCCTCGCCGCCGTACTCCGGTGCCACGCAAAGCCCCAGGAAACCCAGGGAACCCATTTTTTCCCACAGTCCGTCCGGGAATCGGTCCTCCCGGTCCATTTCCTCAGCCCGGGGTCCGATCTCTTTTTCCATGAAGTCCCGGACATTGTCCCGGATCATCCGGTGCTCGGTGTCCAGCGAATAATCCATGGGTTACCGTATTCCAGATTAGAGATAAGAAAAATCTGTCTTGATGGCCCTGCAAGAAGTCGTCATCCCGGCGAAAGCTGTGGGCCAGGGCTTTTGTAACCTGTTGAAAATCCTGTATTCCGGCTTTTGCAAGAATGCCGGTTCCGGTGATTCCAGGACTTGTTGCAGGGCCATCAGGCCTGGCGGGAGATTTTTCTGGAGCGGCGAACCACCATGCGCGCGCCCAGATCGTAGAGACCGGGGAAGAGGCGGTTGACCCAGTAGATGAACCAGGCATCAAGCCCCACGGGGATTACCCCCCGGTTTTTCTCCACCCCTTTGAGAACCTTTATGGCCAAACGTTCGGGCGTGATGGCCATGGGCAGCGAGTCGAGCATCTTTTGTTTGTCCTGGCTCCGAAACTCCATGGCGTCGCGCATGGGGGTGCTCACCACTCCCGGGCAGATGGCGCTTACTTTTACGCCCAGGTCTGCTCCCTCGATGCGTATGGCGCGGGACAGGCCCAAAATCGCGTGTTTGCTTGCTGAATAGGCGGACATGAGAGGGGTGGGGGCAATGCCTGCGGCCGAGCAGGTGTTTATGATGTGCCCGTGGCCCTGGCCTACCATGATGGGATAAGCGGCGTGGGTTCCGTGGAGGACGCCTTTTACATTTACTTCGTGGATCCGGTTCCAGTCGTCTATCGGCGTGTCGCGGAACTCTCCGGCCGCGCCAATGCCCGCGTTGTTAAACAAAAAGTCTATTCGCCCTTTCTCGGCTGCGGTTTTTTCCACGATTTCCCTCACGGCGTCCCTGTCGGTCACGTCCAGGAGGGCGCTTTCCGCTTTTCCGCCTTCCTCGGCAATGATTTGCGCGGTTTCGCGGGCGCTTGTCTCCCCGATATCAGTGGCCAGGACCAGGGCTCCACGGCGTGCGAGCTCCAGGCTTAAGGCGCGGCCAATGCCCGAGCCCGCTCCCGTAATGATACATACCTTGTCTTTGAAGGGGTTCATGGCCGGTTCTTTTTCATTTGTTTTTATTCTGTTTTATTTCAAATGGTTATCTGTCATGTAGCCTGTTGCGATGCCATCAATTCTATGATTTCCCCTTGCCAACCAAGTCCCCGGCCAGTTCCTTGATGATGGACAGGACGTTTCTGCTCCGGGTTTTGGCGATTTCGTGGGCCTGGTCCACCACCCGGCGGGCCTGGTCGCGGATCTGGGCCGCCGGGGGCAGGGGGAAGCCCTTTTTGCGGTATTGCCATGCCAAAAGCCGCATGGCCAGCTGCTCTTCCTGGTCGCGGAAAAAGCCCATGGAGGTTCGCCTATGCGGGGGTCAGGCCTGGCGGGAACTCAGGATATCCATGAAGTTCGTTTCCGTCACCCGTTCCCGGTCGCCGGAGGAAAGGTCCAGGGAATCCAGCAGGGCCAGGCGTTCGGAATAGTCGTACCGGCCATGGTGGTGATGGAAGTAGGGGCCGTCCGAGCCGAACAGGCATTTTTCCGCCCCGGCCAGGGCAAGGGCCTTCCGAGCGATGTTCCGGTCCACGTAGGAGGCGGCGGAAAGGTCCACGTACACGTTGTCCTTTTTCCTGGCCTTGGCGCAGACCTCGTCCGGATAGGGCACCCCCGCGTGGGCGAACACAAAGGGCACCTCCTTGAAGGAGGCGGCCAGCATGGCGAAGTCGCCGTGGGCTCCGGGGCCCAGGTGCACCAGCATGGGCATGGAATGGCGGCGGGCGGCCTCGGCAGCTTCCCGGAGCATGTCCGTGGGGTAGGCGTGCCAAAAGGGATGGGCCTTGACGCCGATCATGCCCGGCTCTCTGGCAAAGCGGCTCACGGTCGTGGCCGGGTCCGCCGGTCCTGCGGGGTTCACGAAGATCCACCCCCAAAGCCGGTCAGGCCGGGCGGCCACGGCCCGGGCCACGGCCTCGTTGTCCGGTTGGGGGATGATGGGATAGCGCTTGCCTCCCACGTCCACCTGGCCCCCTGGTTTCACCAGGTTTCCGTAAAATCGAACCACAGCCTTCCTGAAGGTGGCGGAACCGGAAATCAGGGCCCGGCGCAGCAGCGGCCCGGCCAGGGTGAGGATCAGGCGCTTTTCGATATCCGGGCAAAGGGGGGCTATGACCGCTGTCCGGGAAATGCCGTGGGCGTCCATGGAGGCCACCAGGCCGTCGGCGTTGACCAGGCTTTCATCCAGGTGAAAATGGCAGTCGATCATGGTGAGGGCTCGCAAGGGTTTGTACGATGGCCAGGAGGAGGGTCCGGGATCGCTGATTCCGTTTTTCACCGATTGGCCGGGGGGATCGGCGGGGTCCGTTCAAGTCTATGGAAACCCGGGGAAAAATCCCCCCTGTCCCCCTTTTTCAAAGAGGGGACCCAGCCTCATTCCTTATGCCCCGGAATCCAGAATGGGCCTTCCCCGGAGAAAATCGTCCATGAGGCGGACCGTGACTTCGGGCTTTTCCTCTTGGGGCATGTGGCCGCACCGGGGGAGGATGGCCAGGACCGAGTCCGCGATGTCCTGGCGGAAGCGGCGGCCCAGTTTCACGGGGGTCCAGGGGTCGTTTTCGCCCCAGATGATGAGGGTGGGCTGGCGGATCTGGGGAATGCGGGGCACCCAGGGGGAGAAGGCCCCTTTGGTCTGGCGTCCCGTGCGGATGAGGGCGTGCATGCCGTTTTCCGTGCGCAGGCGGTCATAGTAGGCCTGGACCCGGTCCTCGGTTACCAGCTTTTTGTTGTAGAACACGTCCTTCAAGGACATGCGGACCATCCATTCCCCCCAGAACAGGTTGGCCATGCCCTCGGCCATGGGCATGCGGGTCATGCTCACCATGGCGGGCATTTCATGCTCGTATCCCGCCGAGTCCACAAGCACCAGGCGCTCCACCTTGTCCGGGTGGGTGAGAGCCAGCTGGATGCTGATGAACCCGCCCAGGGAGTTGCCCGCCACGGTGGCCTTTTGGATGCCCACGGCGTCCATCCAGGCGTTCACCCCCTCCATGAGAGCCGGGGGGCTGTAGTCCGCGTCCCGGGGCTTGTCTGAATACCCGAAGCCCTTGAGGTCCACGGCCCAGACGTGATAGCCCCGGTCCGCCAGGGCTGGAGCAACGTCTTTCCAGGTCCAGGAGGAGGATGCGAACCCGTGGATCAGCACAACGTTCGGGCCGGGGTTCTTCCACTCCTGGTAATGGTAGCGCACACCGTTGGCCGTGGCCCACTGATCCGTTCCGGACGATCCGGGGATCTGGTCCGCAGGAAGGGGGCTCACCATGGCGCCGCACCCGCAAAGCCCGGCGGCGAAAAGGGCCAGGGCCGCCACGAAGACCGCATTTTTCCACGCGCGCATGCTTGATCTCCCACGGAATTCCGCCGGGGAGGGGGCGTTGACCGTTTTGGGCCCCGCCTTGGCGGAAGTGAAGGGAAAAACAATACTGGGAAAACCGGCTTGAAGACTGTTGTACCCTATCGGACGTCTCCGGGCAAGGGACACTCGGGTTCCCCCCCCAATCCGGGGAATCCCAGGACCGGATCCCGGAGGATCAGGGAAAGGGCCTGGCGGGCGGATTCCGCCTCCCGTGGGAAATCCTTGGCAAGGCCCGCCACCTGGCGGAGGTTGTCCGCCGTGCGCAGAATGAGCATGGACAGGTCGCCTTCCGCCAGGCCCGACACCCCCAGGACCTCTTCCCAGGGCTTTTGCCGGGCCCATTCGCACAAGGCCGCCGCCGGGGGCACGGCAAAGGGGCCAGGGTCGAATTTCCACTCCATCATCTCGTGAGCCAGGGGAGTCAGGGCCTCATGGGTGGCGTCCAGGATATCGGAAAGCTCCTGGTCGTGGCGGGGCGTCCCAAAGCCGGCGGACTCCTTTTCCTGGACGAACACGGCGATGACCGCCGCCATGAGGGCCGGGCCCGCATCCTTCCAGATCCCGGCCCGGAGCCCTTCGGCGATGAGGAGCGGTCGGTCCACCCGAAGTCGCGAGGCCCACACGCCCTCCTGGGTGAGGGCTTTGTTTTCGTCCACGTAACCGAAGAGGCGCAGGAATTCCAGGTGCCGGACAAAATCCTTCCACAGCCGTCCCCGGACCCGGGCCATGGCCCGGCCTCCGCCGGTTTCCTCCCCGGCGGCCTGGAACGCGGCGAAGCAGTTGTCCAGGATCACCCGGATGTCCTCCGGGGCGTGGGACAGGAGCAGGTTCAAGACCATGGAAAAATCCAGGCGGATGCGGCTGTCCACGGGGTCGGGGGGGCTGGAGGCCAGGCGGGCCAGGTGGGCCACGTCCATATAACGCCCCGGAACGGCCAGGGCGAAACCCACGTGGTCCATGCCCCGGCGGCCGGCCCGGCCCGTTGCCTGGTGAAAGTCCGTGGAGGAAAGGGGCACGAATCCCAGGCCATTGAACCGGTCCGAGTTCACGAGCACCACGGTCCGGGCCGGGTAGTTCACTCCGGCGGCCACGGTGGTGGTGGCGAACACGGCGTCCAAAAGCCCCTGGGACATGAGGGCCTCGGTCACCAGCTTCCATGCCGGGAGCTGACCGGCGTGGTGGGAGGCCACGGCCGCCCGCTCCACGTGGCGGCGTTGCCAGTTCTCCGCCAGGTAGGGGAACTGGCTGACAAAGGAATCCACCACTCCCCGGATGCGGCGGCGGCGGTCCGGGTCGTCCTTGAGCACGGCGGGGGCCAGGTCCAGGGAGTTGTCGCAGTCCTTCCTGGATTTTAGGAAGAAAATGGCGGGCAACAGGTCATAGGCCCGGAGGATGTTCAATATGTCCTCGACAGGGGGCAGTCCCCCCTGGCCGGGAAATCGCGTCCGGTCCCTGGTTTTGAGCCAGGTGGATACCTTGTGGTCCAGGCCCCGGGCCCGGCCCTTGCCCCGGGAGGACAACAGGGGCAGGAGGGTGCCCGATGGGTGGAGGAACAGAGGCACCAGGGGCACGGGCCGCTCTTTCTCCTCCAC
>JAHJUF010000354.1 GCA_018829095.1 Pseudomonadota bacterium
ACGCTCGGGCTTCATGATGAAACCCATAGCACCTAGTGGAGAAAAAGTCTAGTTTTATTTTTCTTGTTATATCAATATGTTGTGCTCATGGATGGGCGATGCCACAAAATCAGGGGCCTACTACCCCCTGAACGCTTACAGCGAAAGGCCCCATCCGGGCGCTGGTTCCGGCGGGTTTGCCGAATCCTTTCACCTTCATGGTATGGAGCGACTCTTCATGAAAGCCGTCAAGTCGTTGGTGCTGGTTTCCCTGTTTTTCCTTTCCTTTCTGGCCGTTGGCCAGGCCCAGGCTGTGGAAGTCATCCGGAACGGGGGATTCGACACCGGGCTCAAGGAATGGAACCTGAACCCCGATGTGGGGGCCTACTGGAACCCCTGGATCGCGGGCTATGTGAACCTGCATCCCAACATCTTCGGATTCACCGGCGCCGTGATCTACCAGAACCTGAACGTTACCCAGATCGCCGGGGTGCAGTTCAATCTCTCCGCCGCCCTGCTGAAGCAGTGGGACCAGACCGGGAAAACGGTGGCGGTGTACGTGAACTACGTGGACAACGTCGGCATCGCCCACCGGGTCATGATCGTCAACCCGGACAACTCGGAGACCGATGTGTCCGACGTGCCCCCGGCCACGCCCGTACCCACCATGCTCTATGCCTCCTACACCTTCCCGGTCGACGCCCGGAAGCTATACAAGATTGAGATCGCCAAGGTGGACATGGGGAGCTTTTACGCGGGCAGCGTGAGCTTCACGGCTGACGATGTGGTGGCCGGGCCCATTCCCTCCGTCACGGGCATCACCCCGGAGTCGGGCAACTACGGCACTCAGGTCACAGTCTCGGGATCGAATTTCGGGAATAGTGGCCAATTGTACATCGGAAAGTCCCTGGTCACCACGAACTCCTGGAACGACACCACCATCACGGCCACGGTCCTGGAGCCCACCCCCAGCGGGAAGATCGTGGTGCGCTCGGATTATTCGGACAGCAACCCCACGCCGGGTTTTGAGGTGACCTCGCCGTATTTCACCATCCGTCTGGTCAAAAAGGAGCTCACCGTCATCCAGGGGCAGTCCGCGGATTTCACCGTGCTGGCAAGCTTCTTCAACGGATACTCCACCGCCAACGGCATCACGCTTTTCGTGGCGGAGTTGGGGAACAACTATACCCTGACCCCCTCGACCTTCAAGAAACCCTGCGGCATCAACCTTTCGGTGGACACCTCGGGAATGAACCCGGGCACCTATCAGCTCACGCTCCAGTCCTCCGAGGACAGCTCCTTTGCCCGGTTCGCCTTTTTCACCATCAACGTGATCACCGTGAACCAGATCCGGTTCTTTGAATACGATACCCAGGACCCGCCCCAGAAGGCGTACCTGGGCTCCAAGACCCTCACCGGCCCCGGGCAGTTCGGGGAGCAGTCCGGGGTCTCCTGCGAGGTCACCACCTCGGACGGCAAGGTCATGGCCAACGACGCGGCCGGCGTGGTCATCACCTCATCCAACACCAACGTGGTGGGGGCCTACCTGCGCTATTGGGGCTACGATCTTTTCGCCCTGGTGAACGGCACCGCCAACCTCATCGCCACGGCCCCGGACGGCACGGTGGCCGTGCTGCCGGTGACCGTTACCGGAAGCCCCGTCACGGCTTTTTCCCTGTTCCCGTCCCATGTTTCCAACGCGGCAACGGAAACCATCCATTTCCATTTGGATACGAACCGGGCCATGTCGGGCCTCTACCGCGGGGCCGACATGTCCGGATTCATGGACATCAACCCGGACTTTTATGAGTGGCCTGTCCTTTCCAACGGTGGCCAGAGCATGGACATGGATTTCATCCTGGCCGATCCTCCTGCGGGGCTGGGGCTCATCGAGGTCAGCATGGGTGAATATTCCGGCTCGGCGGTGGTCACCCTTCCCCTCACCACCTACAACGATCCCGCCTACAGCGGCCTCTCCTTTGTCGCGCGGCCCGTGGACCCCTCGGTGATGATCATGGATGCGCTGGACATCGAGTTCTACACGCCGGACAATCTGGACACCCCGGCCTTCACCAAGACGGCTTGGAGCATGGGCCTGGGCCAGGGCAAGACCGTGGAAGTGGGGGGCGTCACGCCCGGGACCTACAAGATCCGCTTCACCAGCGGCTGGGGCGGCGCGGGCTTCCTGCCCCAGTGGTGGCCCAGCGCCGATGACGGCGTAACGGCCCAGGCCCTGAACTTTGCGGCAGGCCAGATGGTGGAAAATGTTTTCTTCTTCGCCAGGCCCGCGCCCGTCATTTCCGTGTCCGGCATGGTTGCCTTTGGCACGGAGGACTTCCCGGCCCAGGCCGTGGAAGGGGCACGGGTGGAAGTGGACGGCAACCCGGGGCTCTCCACCTACACGGACTCTCAGGGGGATTTCTTCCTGCCGGGGGTCCCCTCGGGCAGCAGCTTTTCCCTGCTGATCACCAAGGACGGCTACGTGCCCGTGTACTCGGCCAACTTCACCCTGAACTCGAATTACACCATCCCCATGCCGTACTCCCTGGTTCCCGACGGCACCCTGGAAAATTGGCTCCTGACCCCGGGCACGGGCATGGTCATGGGCCTGGTGGCCGGCCCCGACGGATTTTTGGCCGGAGCCACGGTGACAGCCGAGAACGCCTACGATCCGGGCACCACCTACCCGGTGGGCTATCTCCAGGAAAATGGCCTGTGGGGCGGCACCGCCACCACGTCCAAGGGCGTGTTCGCGGTCATGGACCTGCCCCCCTACACCACGGTCAAGCTGGCCGCCCAAAAGGAGTTCTGGACCTTCACCGAAGAGGGCTCCCAGATCACGGCCCGGGCCGGGACCCTCTCCGAGACCGGGTTCTTCGGGGCCTACCTGCCCCCGGACGCCGAGGCCCTGGCCTCCCTGGACAGTGCCATTACCGCCTTGAACGCCAAGGACCTGGACGGCTTCATGGCTTTCGTCTCCCCCGACTACCTGGACGGCGGCGAAACCTACGCCATGTTCAGGGCCGAAATCAGCGACCTGATCAGCGCTCCGGGCTTCACGCCCCTGACCTACACCGTCACCCAGTCCACTATGGACGGCGATCTGGTCCTGGTGGGCCTGTTATGGGGCAACAACGAGGCCGACACCCTCATCTTCCGGGAAGAGGGGGGCGTGTGGAAGCTCTACGGCAACCAGTTCCTGTTCAATGTCATGGCCAATTCGGGCTTTCAGGCCGCATCGGACCAGCCCACCATCTACTGGACCCAGATGAGGGTGGATGATCCCGGGGACCTGGTCACCTCCGTACACGTGGACGGCCTCGGGCTGCCTCCGGGTGGCGGGGAGTTGAACCACGACGCGGAAGGCCACAGCTGGATTTCCTGGGCCGCCACCCCGGACCAGACCGAACTCCGGGCCGATTTCGGCCGGGTCAAGCCGGATCTGCCCCTGGTCTACACCTTCACCATCCAATACACGGACAACGGGGCCCAGGAGGAGGTGCGGGACGCGCAGGTGACCCGGTTCATGGACGACGCCTGGGCACAGAACGTCTCCCCGGCGGCCGGAGCCTCCGGGGCCGATCCCCTGGTCATCAGCTGGGACGCCCTGCCGGGCTACCAGTTCGGCGTGGAGATCTGGGACAGCCAGGGATTCATCTGGGAGAAGCGGGACCTGTCCCAGGGCAGCGCCACCTACGACGGCCCGGCCCTGGCACCCGGATTCTACTGGCACCTCGTGATGTTTTCCGATCAGGATGGCAACTACTCCATGCGCACCACCCCGTTCCTCGTGCCCTCCCTGGCCGGGGACGTGGACAACGACGGCCAGGTCACGGTCCAGGACACGGTCATGGGCCTCCCCATCCTCACGGGCGGGAGCCAGGGAGGGAATTTTCCGGCCCTGGGTGACGCCAACCAGGACGGCAAGGTAAGCCAGGAGGACATGCTCTTCATCCTCCAGCAACTGGCGGGGAAACGCCAGCCCTAGCGGAGAATCGCAGCCTTTCATGAAATCCGGAGCCGGGGGCGGGATCGTCTGCTCCCCGGCTCCGGGCCTTTTCGGGCCTCTCATACTCCCAGGAGCCCCGCCCTCCGGCCTCCCAGCGCTATTATAGATTTCCCTTGATTTCTTTGACCATACCTTGGTAGAGTGGGTACTAGAGGAGTATTAGAAACTATCTCATCCCTCCCCGGCCACGGACCCCGGAACGGGGGATGCGGCTTTTTCTTCCGCTGCAAAAAGAGTCTCATTCTCTGCATCACGTAGCTTCCTAGTAGGGGGTGCCGCCATGAGAAAATCATCCGGAAACATGAGTCCCTTCCCAAAGTCCCGCATCCTTGCCGTACTCATGGCGGCCGCCGTTCTGCTGGCCGCCGCGCCGGCCGGAGCAGACACCCTGGTGGACACCTTCGGCGTCGGAGACACCTACCATGCCTCGTCGGGCCACGGCGTGGGCTGCATTCCCTTTTTCGGATCATGCCTCGCCCGATTGGACCGGGCCATGAAGTTCACCGTGACCGCCGTGGGCACGGATTACTACCTGGACACCATCGCCGTGCCGGTGATCAATACCCGCCCCGCCTTTGTGGGGGATGTGGAGGTGGCCATCGCCGAGGACAACGCCGGTCTGCCCGGCGCGGTCCTGGATACCCAGATCATCACGGCGGACTCCACGGCCCAGATCCTGACAGCCACCTTTTCCGGGGCCGTGATCCTCACTTCCACCACCACCTACTGGGTGCAACTGAGCTGGATCAATCCGGATGCCCTGGTGAGTTGGAGAAAGACGAACACCGCCGTCACCCAGACCTATGCCACCAGTTCCAACGCCGGGGCCTCCTGGTACACGGACACGGATGTCGTGGCGGCCTATAGGGTTACGGGCACGGCGGTGACGCCCCCGGGTAAGGCCATGGTGGATTTTGCCACCGGCGACGCGGACTCGGTGCTTTTTGGGGCTGCGGCCGGGGACGAGCTTTCCCGGGACCGGAGCGTGGCCGTGGGAGACCTGAACGGCGACGGGGTGAAGGACCTCATCGTGGGGGCTCGCCTGGCCAATGGCCCGGCTGATTACACCCGGGTGGCCGGGGGCGAGGTGTACGTGTACTACGGCAAGGCGGCCCTGGCCTCGACCCTGGACGCGGCGGGTGTGGCCGGCACGGCCCCGGACGTCACCATTTACGGCGCCACGGCCGGGGACGAGCTTTCTTCCGGCGGCGCCCTGGCCGTTGGGGACGTCACGGGTGACGGCATTGACGATCTCGTCATCGGCGCTCGTTTTGCCGACGGACCCCTGGACGGCCGGGGAGACGCGGGCGAGGCCTACCTCATCGCCGGCTCGGGCAGCCTGCCCTACAGCATCGATCTGGCCAGCGCCGAGGCGGACGTGGTCATCTACGGAATCACGGCGGGCGACGCCCTGACCCGGGAAGGGGCCCTGCTGGTGGGTGACGTCACCGGCGACGGCATCGCGGACATCATCCTGGGAGCCCCGGACGCCGACGGGCCCTTGGACGGGCGCGGCGGATGCGGCGAGGTCTACATCGTGGCCGGTTCGGGAAGCCTGCCCTACACTCTGGACCTGGCGGCCTTTGCCTACGACGTCATCGTGTACGGCGCGGATGCGGGCGACGCCCTTTCCGAGGACGGGGCGC
>JAHJUF010000355.1 GCA_018829095.1 Pseudomonadota bacterium
AAAAAGAAAGCACGGCTTTCCGGGTATGTGACGGATCAGAAAATAGTGCCTGTCCGTGGTGATGAGGATGTCATCCGTCACATGGTCCCCGGCCAGGAGCTTGATGGCTTTCAGGTTGCTCTTGACGATGACCCCGAGGTAGGCGCTGGTGGTTTCGGCATCCACCTCCGGGTCCTTGCTGAGCTTGGCTACGGAAAGCCCGTCATCGGCCAGGACTACGGCGGCGGCCACAAACCCGGGCAAATCCCGCGCCATGCCGTCTAGAACCCTTTGCAGCCTGTGGGGCACTGAATCGTCCTCGAGGGTCGGGGGGGCCTATTGAATGCACGGCTCACCGTCCCTTGGGGGGACAAGCCAGCACGTCAAAAGACTCTGTATCATATTTTCAAGGAATTTCAATAAGGAAATCCGTACGTCCCCCAAAATGGGGGGAGCGGATTCCAATCCGGGTTGCGGCCGGGGGCGTTTCCCTTGGCGGGGCCTTTTCAGTCGGCCGCGATTTTGAAGGCCAGGGTCCGGGCGTACCGGGCGGCCACCAGGCGGACGTTGCCCAGGGTGGATTCCCGTCCCACGGCCACGACCAATCGCGCGCTTCCGGCCTGGCGCACCAGAACCCAGGCGGAAGAGGCCTGGATCACCACCTCCTCCAGTTCCCCGGCCCGGCCTTCGCTTGCTGCGGCCTGGGCCGCGTCCAGGACTTTGAAAAAACCGTTCTCCACCCCCGGCCGGTCCTGGGCCCAGGGCCCGTGGGTGGCCAGGGAAGTCCCGCCGGGGCCGGACAGGGCCAGGAGCTTCACATGTTCCAGTTCCTCGGACATGGCCTCCAGAACTTCGGTCAGGACCCAGGCCTTTTCCAGGCTCATGCCCGGTTCCCGGGGCGGCGGCGGCTGCGGGCGGGGCGGGGGGGGCGGCGCGGCCTTGGCCTTGGGTTTGGGAAGGGGCGCGGCCTCGGGCTCGGGAAGGGGCACTGCCTTGGGCAGGATTTCCTCTTCCTCCAGGGATTCCAGGAAGGCGAGATCCGAGTCCGAAAGGAGGTCCACGGCCGCCGCCTCGGGACTTTGGGCCCTTGGGGCGCCGGCCTCGGCCCGGCGGAGCAGGGTGGCCACGTCAGCGTAGATTTTTTGGCGCATGTTCCTGGCCGGAGCCGGCTTGGCCCGGACCACGGGATCGGGCCACCTGAGAATGGCCAGGACCGCCTCATCGCCCTGGGTCTTGCCCAGGACCGCGTCCATGACCTCGCCGTTCACCACCAGGATATGGCCGGATTGTCCCCCGTGCTCCACTTCCATGAGGGCCGTGCCCTTTTCGGCCTCCAGGGCCCGGAGGCGCTGGGCCAGGGCAGACTCCCCGGAACCGGAGCCCTTGTCCCGGCCCTCCAGGGCCGCCAGGATGGAGGCGGCGAGCTTCCGGAAATCCAGGGGCTTGGCCAGGACCTCGGAGGCCCCCATCTCCTTGAGCTTGTCCTTGATGCGGGGGGTGACAAAGGCGGAAAGCACGATGGCCGGGACCTCGGGATGACGTTCCCGCATCCAGTCCAAAAGCTCGAACCCCTCCATCTCCGGCATGCGCAGGTCCGTGACCACCAGGTCCACGGGATGGCTGTCGAATATCTCCAGGGCCTCCCGGCCGTTCATGGCGGTGTGGACCTTGAATTCCCGGACGTAGGCCTCCAGGCCCTCGGCCATGGAAAGCAGGAGGGAGCGTTCATCGTCGACCAAAAGGATGTTCTTCATGGATGTTCCCCGGCCCCGGGGGCCTGGCGAGGGATGCTTTTCCTCCAAAAAGCCAGAACCGGCCGTACAAGTCAATGGGCATGGCCTCAATAGGTGGGGGAAGGGGCCAGAAAAATTTTTAGCGAGCGTTAAAAAAGTTCTTGCCATCCTCCCTGCGCCATGATAGTAATGACATGTCAGTCTATTTTGGCGATTCCAAGGGCGCGGCTGGGGCTGCTCCGGAATCTGGATGATAAAGCCATTGTTATCGGGATATTGCAAAGAATACCCCGGTGCATGGAACTGGGGACTTTCGAAAGAAAATCACGGAATGACGTATCATTCAAGAAGGGCGGCGTTGGCCCATCGGCACCGTGGAGCCTTGGGGGACAGGGGTTCCAGAGGCCCGGAACAGCGCCACCCTACGGGCCTGGAAGAACCTTTCCACCCCGTTGACCAGGAGGAGCCATGCAGGGAAAAACCACGGACAAGCGCGGAGAGATCCTGGATGCGGCCAAGGCCGCCTTTGCCGAGCGGGGATTCGCCCGGGCCCGGATCGCGGACATCGCCAGGAAGATCTCCATGGGCCACGGCACGTTCTACCGCTACTTCAACAACAAGCTGGACATCTTTTTTTCCGTCCTGGACGGCATCTTCGCGGACATCGCCCGGGTGGTGGCCGACGAGGACCCCTCCAGCACCAACAGCCTGGAGGAGTACCGAGGACAGATCCTCCGGGTGGGCCGGCGGCTCTACGGGATGTTTCTGGCCGACGACCGCCTGGCCCAGATCATCTTCTACGAAGCCCCGGGGGTGGACCCGGAACTGGACCGGCGCATGGATGAGGTCTCCGCCGCCATCAACCGCTACACCGAGGCCTACCTCCAAAACGGCATCCAAAAGGGGTTCCTCCGCCGGGGGCTGGACGCGCGCATCCTGGCCAAGGCGGTGGACGCCATGATTTTCGCCGGGCTCCGGGACCTGTCCGCTTCCCGGGACAAGGAGCGCGAGGCCGAGCGCTGGCTCGACGCCGTATGCACCCTCATGCTGGAGGGCATGGGGACGGGAAGGAACAACGCCTGACGCGGGAAGACCCGCCGGAAAGAAAGGGAGGACGCCATGCCAGCCGCCGCAAGGTCAACCAAGCCGGAGGAGAGCATCCTTTTCACGCCTCTGTCCATCGGGAGCCTCACCGTGGGGGGCCGGGTGTTCAAGACCGCCACGGCCGAGACCCGGGCCACGGACGACGGGTTCGTTTCCGACGAATTCATCGAGTTCTACGAGCCCATGGCCCGGGCGGGCACGCCGCTCATCATCACGGGCAACCTCTACGTCATCGAAACCGGGAAGAGCACCTATCGCCAGCCCGGAGCGGACAATGAGGACAAGATCCCGGGCTTGAAACGCCTGGCCGACGCCCTCCACGCCCACGGAACGGCCGTGTTCGGCCAGCTCAACCACTGCGGCCGCCAGGTCCTGCCCAAGACCATGGGCCTTGACCGCGCCGTGTCCGCCTCCGGGGTTCGGGAGCTCATGCTGGGCACCCTGCCCCGGCCCATGACCGAGGCCGAGATCGCCGAGACCGTGGAGGCCTTCGGCCGGTCCGCGGCCATCTGCAAGGCCGCTGGCTTTGACGGGGTCCAGATCCACGCGGGCCACGGCTACCTCATCTCCCAGTTCCTGACCCCCTACACCAACCGCCGCACCGACGCCTGGGGCGGGACCTTCGTGAAGCGCCTCCGCCTGCTCCTTGAGGTCTACCAGTCCGTGCGCCGCCACGCGGGCGCGGACTACCCGGTCATCATGAAGTTGAACGGCACGGATTTTCTGCCGGGCCGCCCCGGGCTCAAGAACCGGGACCTGGTGGAGGTGGCCCGGATCATGGAGCGGGAGGGCCTCGACGGCCTGGAGGTCACGGTGGGGCACTACGAGTCCGGCGGCCCCATGATCCGGGGGACCTTCTCCGAGTTTTTCAAGGGCATGAACAAGGAGGGCCTGGGGCACAAGCTGCCGTGGCTCCAGCGCACCGGCGCGAAATACGCCTGGCCCGCCATGGCGCTCGCCTTCGGGGCCCTGTGGCCGCCGAAGGAGGGCTTCAACCTCGAATACGCCGAGAACTTCAAGAAGGCCCTCTCCATCCCCGTCATCTGCGTGGGGGGGTTCCAGAGCCGGGAGGCCATGGAACAGGCCATTCTCTCGGGCCGGTGCGACGCGGTGTCCGTGGCCCGGTCCATGATCGCGGACCCCTACCTGGTCCGCCACCTGATGCAGGGCGTGTCCGGTCCGGCCTGCAACTTCTGCAACGGCTGCATCGCCCGGGCGGGCCGCATGCCCGTGGACTGTTACGAAAAGGAGGTGCGCCGCGAAAAAGACGCCATGATGGAGGCTGAATCCGCCTGACAGGCTTACCGCGACCCGAAAGGAGAACCACTATGCCCGAGTACAAGAGGAGCGAAGCCAAGCAGTGGGCCCGGGACCGTTACCGGGGGTTGGAGACCGTGTTGCTGCCTTCCCTGAAGGAGGAGGTCACCGAGGAGGGCTCCACCTGGAACCTGGACGAGGCGGGCATCCGCCACGACGTGGAGATGTGCAAGAAGCACGGGTTCTTCATGTGCACCGCGGCCATCGAGGGCGGCACCTTCATGATGATGGAGTACATGCTCCGGGACTTCTGGGAGATCGTGGTGGACCAGGCGGCCGGGGAGATCCTGGTGGATGCCTACATTTCCGCCAACACCCTGGAGGACCTTATCTCCACGGCCCAGCTGGCCCAGGACTGCGGCGTGGACGCCATGATGCTGGCCTATCCGCCCTATTTCTATCCCAAAAACGGGGATGAGGTGGTGGAGTTCACCCAAAAGGTCTGCGAGTCCGTGGATCTCGCGGTCACGGCCTACGCCACCCACAAGCCCAACTTCGAGCGGTTCCACAACTCCACCTTTGACCCCAGGCTCCTTTCCCGCATCGCGGACATCGAGAACGTGGCGGCCATGAAGCTGGGGGTCATCGACCCCTCCCACAACTACGAGTGCTTCCAGCGGTTCGGCAAGAAGATCCTGCCCGCGGCCGTGTTCCCGGACCTGTGGAACGTGTTCGTTCCGGCCTGCGGCCAGCAGTGGGCCGGCTCCGCGCCCTACGAGGTGTTCCAGGACCCGGACAAGCGCTATTTGGTGGATCAGTTCACCCTCCTCACCCAAGGGAGATACGATGAGGCCATGGAACTCCACTGGAAGCTCTACCCCTGCATGAAGACCATCTGGAAGTATGCCGAGCCCACCATCTACGAGGGCAACTACAACGTCATGCACTGGAAGTACTGGGGCTGGCTGGCGGGGATGAACGGCGGCCCCATGACGCTGCCCATAAGCCGGATGTACGAGCACCAGAAGGAGGAGTTCCGCCAGGCCCGCCGCATCCTGGGGCTCTCGGTGCCGGAAAACGACGAGGAATTCTACGTGGGCCGGGTCAACTACGGGAAGCCGGGAGGTGCGTGATGGCGAAGATGATGTTCGGTACGCCGGAATGGTTCGACGCCTTCATGAACCGCCTGAAGGCGGACGAAAAGTACCGGGAGTCCGCGAAGAACTTCGAGGGCAGCCTGATTTTCCGATGCCTGGCCGAGCCCGGGGTCCACCCGCTCCTGGAGAACGACCTCTGTTTCTGGTTCGACCCGTTTCACGGGGACGTCCGGGCCTGGAAGGCCCTGGCCCCCGGAGAGACGGCGGACGCCACCTGGGAGATCACCGCCTCCTACAAGAACTGGAAGGCCGCGGCAAAGGGGGAGCTGGACGTGAAAAAGGCCGTGCTCCTGACCCGCCAGATCAAGGTGAAGGGCAAGGTCACGGCGCTCCTGAAACACCTGTCGGCCGCCACCCGGACCATCGGCGTGCTGTCCGAGATGACGGACGAGTTCCAATTCCCGGACGAAGCCCCGGCGTAAGAAAGGGTTCCCCCCTTTGACTCCGGGGTGGACTTGGGGGGACAGGGAGGATTTTCCCGGGGCCTGCATATTGGGCAAATGGATATGGACTCCGGGGCGGGCCGGCGGCCCTCAAGCCGGTTCGCCCCACACCTTATTCCCCTGGACCCGGCTGACCCGCACGGGCACGATCTCTCCGGGCCGCACCGGGCTCCGGGGAGAGAACCGCACGGGCACGTAGTTCTCCGAGACCCCGGCCGCCACGCCCTCCTCCTCCGTTTCCGGAGCCACGAAGAGCACCCTCCCCTCCATGGAAGAGTAGAACGCCAGGCGTCTGGCGTCCGACAGTTTCCGGGCCGCCTTGCAACGCGCCCGCACCACGGCCACATCCGGCAGGCCGGGGAATTTTACCGCCGGGGTGCCGGGGCGGGGGCTGTAAGGGAACACGTGGAGATAGGCCAGGGGCAGGGATTCCAGGAAATCCAGGGTTTCGGAGAAATGGGCGTCCGTCTCGCCGGGGAACCCGGCCATGACGTCCGCGCCCACGGCGGCATGGGGCAGGGCCGCCGCGATGGCCCGGACGGCCTCGGCAAACGCCTGGGGCGGGTAGGGCCGGTTCATGCGGGAAAGGATCTCGGCCGAGCCGCTCTGGAGCGGCAAATGGAAATGGGGGCACACCCCGGCGGGGTCGTGGCAGAGGGAAAGGATGGACGGGAAGAACTCGTCGGGCTCCAGGGAGGACAGGCGCAGCCGGGGCGTGTCCGGCTGCCCGGCCGTCGCGAGGACCAGTTCCTCCAGGGAGCTTTCCGGGCGGAGGTCCCGGCCCCAGCACCCCAGGTGGATGCCCGTGAGCACCGCCTCGCCGTATCCCGTTTCGTGAAGCTCCGCGAGCCGGGCCAGGACCTCCGGGCCCGGCAGGCTCCGGGACGGCCCCCGGGTGCGGGGCACCACGCAGTAGGAGCAGAACCGGTCGCAGCCGTCCTGGATCTTCAGCAAAGGCCGGGCCCGGAAACCCGTCACCGCCCGGCCCGGGTCCGGGAACCTCCGGCATTCCCGGGCTTCGGACCGGATCAGCCGGCAGGGGCCGCCCCCGGTCCGGTCCAGGTGGTCCGGGAGCCCCGGCTTTTCCGGGTTGCCCACAGCCAGGGAAACCCCCGGGATGGCCGCCACGGATTCGGGTTCGAACTGGACCAGGCAGCCCGTGACCGCGACGATGGCTCCGCCCCGCTCCCGGGCGGCCCGGCGAATTTCCTGGAGGGACTGGCGGGCCGCCTTGCCCGTAACCGCGCAGGTGTTCACCACCACCACGTCCGGCTCCCCGGTGGCCCGCTCCCAGCCTCTTTCGGAAAGCTCCAGGGAAAGAAGGTCGGACTCGTACTGGTTCACCTTGCAGCCCATGGTGATGATGGAAAACCTGCGCGTCACGGAGCGTCCTCCAGGAGAAAAGGGTTGGGGGGCAATGGGATGAGCACCCTACCACAAAACAAAAACAGGGAAATCCCTGATTTCGAACGACCAAAGGATTTCCCTATGCTTTTAGTTGGTTAGGTTGACGAAGGAAAAGAATCCCCCTGTCCAGCCTCATTTCATGGAAGGTCGGGGAATGAATCCATGCCGCGCGGATTCTTCGACGAATCCCCCCGCCGCCCCCCCTTTACAAGGGTGCGAAGCACCCGTTCCCAAAAAGTTTTTTGGAAGGGGGTGTGGGGGGGAACCTTTTTTTCAAAAAAGGTTCCCCCCACATTTACTAGTCCCGAGGCAGGGGGCGGTCCAGCAGGCGGGCGAGTTCGTCGCGGTTGTCGGTCTTGGTCAGGGCTTCCTTGAACTCCACCTTGCGGGTCTTCACCAGCCGGGTGAGTTCCTCGTTCATCTGGCGGTTTCCCTTGGCCTTCTGGGTCTGCATGATGGAGGTGATCTGGACCGTCTTCTCCTCCCGGATGAGGTTGGCCACGGCCTGGTCCACCACCAGGACCTCGATGGCCGCCACCCGGCCGCCGCCGATGCGCTTCAGGAGGTTCTGGGCCAGCACGCCCTTCAACGATTCCGAAAGCCCCGAGCGCACCTGGTTCTGCTGCTCCACGGGGAAGGCCTCCACGATGCGGTTCACGGTGCCGATGGCCGAGTTGGTGTGCATGGTGCCGAACACCAGGTGCCCGGTGGAGGCGGTCTCCAGCGCCAGGGCGATGGTTTCCAGGTCCCGCATCTCCGCCACCATGACGATGTCCGGGTCCTCCCGGAGCACGGCCCGCAGGGCCCGGTGGTAATCCGTGGCGTGGCGGCCGATCTCCCGCTGGTGGACCAGGGCCGCCTGGCTCGGGTGGATGAACTCGATGGGGTCTTCCATGGTGATGATGTGGGCCCGGCGGGTCCGGTTGATGTAGTCCACCATGGAGGCCAGGGTGGTGGACTTGCCCGAGCCCGTGGGCCCCACCACCAGGACCAGGCCGTTGCGCATCTCGCACAGGGTCTTCACGACCGGGGGGAGGCCCAGCTGCTCGATGGTCATGATCTGGGACGGGATGATGCGCAGCGCGGCGTTCACCCCGGACTCGTCGTTGAACATGTTGATGCGGAACCGGGCCAGGCCCGGGATGGTGTAGCCGAAGTCCGTATCCAAGAACTTCTCGTATTCCTCCACGGCCCTCTGCCCCATGATGGGCTCCAGAAGTTCGTGGACTTCCCGGGGCCCCAGGATCTTGGAGTCCTCGATGGTCTGGATGTCGCCGTCTAAGCGCCACCGGAGGGGCTGGCCGGCTGCCAGATGGAGGTCCGACGCGCCCTCGGCCACCAGCCGCCGGAGGATGGCGTCCAGGGCCGGAGCCTTGTCCTCGGGGATATCCTCGGTCATGACGATCTCGAACTCCCCGGTGAGCCCCCCGGCCCCGCCCTGGGAGCGGAGCACCTCGTCGAACCAGTCGTGGTCCATATGGACCATGTTCAGCTCCAGGCCCGGGAGGAGCCGCCGGATGGCCTCCACCACGTTGGGCTTGGGGTCTAAGGCAAAGCCCAGCTTCAGGGTGTTGTCCGAAATCGAAAGGGGCAGGACCCGGTGCCGGGAGATGAACTCCATGGGGAGCTTGCGGATCATTTCGGGCTCCGGATGGGGGGCGTCCCTGGGCAGGAGAGGCAGGGAGATGCGGGAGGACAGGGCCTGGACCCGGCTGGCCAGGAACTTGGAAACCGCCAGGCCAAAGCCCTTCACGTTCTCGAACATCCAGGAGAAGTACTGGCGGTCGAACTTCAGCAGCAGGGCCGCGTCGGCCGCCTGGACCGTGGCGGTGCGGGGATGGTTCAGCAGAAGCCCGATATCCCCCAGCATGCTCGCAGGCCGCATCTGCCCCAACTCCACCAGGTCGCCTTCGGAGTCTTCGTGGAGCACGGAGACCACACCGTCCACGATGAGGAAGAAGGAGTCCGAGGGCTGGCCCTGCTCCACGACGGTCTCCCCGGGCTCAAAGGAGAACAACTTGGCCCGGTCCGTGATCTGGCCCAGGGTTTTTTTGGAAAGTTCCTTCAGCATCTCCGACCCGGCCATGGCGGAAAGGACCTTGTCCAGGACCTCGCCTTGGATGTCCACGCTTTTCATGGGCACGCTCCTTGATCGCCGCCAAAGGGCCCCGGAGGGCGGCCGCCTTGGTCAACGGCTTTGCGGGATAAAAGAAATAAGGGAAAGTATTTTCACTCTAAAGTATTTTCACTCTATTGAAGGCGGATACCATTCTTAACGGACCGCCTACCTGGTTGCAAGCCTTTTTCAGGCAAAAACCCCGTCTCAACCCCGTGTCCGTCTTGCCTTGGGCCTTGGGATGGCGTAAGAAAAACCAGCCCCAAAACCCTATCCCGGAGGTTTTCCATGGCCCAAGCCGCCCTGAGTTTCGCCCGCAAGCAGAAGCTCCGCACCCTGGCCCACAGGATGAACAAGCAGAACGACATGCCCATCCCCGTGATCCGGCCCCTATTGGATGTCATGGACCTGGTGATGGACGAGGCGGAGACGGATTTCCTCCTGAAGCTCAAGGAGGAGCCTTGCGAGGCCGGGGAGCTGGCGGCCCTGTCGGGCCTGCCGGAAAAGGAGTTCGGGGAACTTTTCGTCCGGCTGAAAAAAAAAGGCCTTTTGTGGGAGCAAATAGGCCAGCCCTCCACGTACCATCTGGCCCCCATCCTGGTGGGGTGGATGGAGCTCCAGCTCTGCCGGGGGGGCGAGGGGGAGCGGGAAAGGGAGTTCGTGCGCCGGTTCGACGCCATGATCGGGGCGCTGAAAAAAGCCACCGTCTGGCCCATCCGGAACGTCCAGAACCTGTTCTACCGCTTTGGCACGGTGCCTTACCAGAGCATCGCCCCGGCGGGGAGCCCCAGCCGGGAGGCGGGCAAGCCCATCATCCGGGTGGACCGCCAGGTGGACCATGGGGGGTTTTCCATCTACCCCTCCCAGGACGCCTACGAGCTGGTGGAGAAGTTCGGGGAAAAGGGCCAGGTGGCGCTGGCCCACTGCTTTTGCCGCCAATGGCGCAAGATGGCGGACGACCCCTGCCGGTTCGGGCTGGAGGCTGAAAGCTGCCTCATCCTGGGGGAGATGGCTCTCCACGTGATCCGGGAAGAGTTCGGCCGGGCCATTTCCGGGGACGAGGCCCTGGCGGTGCTGAAAAAGGCCCGGGACGCGGGGGTGGTGCACACGGTGTTCCACGAGCGGGACAACACGGACAACCCCCAGGCTGCGGTGTGCAACTGCTGCTGGGACTGCTGCGGGGTCCTGGGCTCCTACAACCGGGGCATCATGCCCCTGCACTTCAAGTGCTACTACGTGGCGAGGATAGAGGACCCGGACGCCTGCACCGGCTGCGGCGAGTGCGAATGGCACTGCCCCACGGCCGCCGTCAAGGTGGTCAACGGCCGCGTCGAGGTCCGGGAGGAAAAGTGCATCGGCTGCGGCCAGTGCGCCCACCAGTGCCCAAACGACGTCCTCCTCCTGGACTACCGCGCCCGGGACGTGTTTTTGCCCATTTTGAAGAAATCCGAGGCCCGGCTGGCCTAGCAGCCCGCTCAAAAACAGCCTGATGGACCGGGCGGCAGAAAGCAAAGCCCCCCATCCCCGGGGAGCCCCTTTTTCCCGGGCGGCACCCCCCTTTTCCGCGAGGACAAGCTTTGCCGGAATGACGGATGGGGTGGATTCCGGGCTTTTGCATCTCCCTCATCGGTGGATTTTTCTTTTTGCGTACCCCCCGGCCGGGAGGCCCCGTGGAAGCTTCCGATGCCCTGGTCATGGTGTTTGCGCGCCTGCCCGAGGCCGGGAGGGTGAAGACCCGGCTGGCCGCCAGCCTGGGGGACCGGGCGGCGGCAGGGCTCTACGCGGCCTTTGCGGCGGACCTCCTGGCGCGGCTTTCCGCATCGGGGGTTCCCCTGGCCGTGGGTTTCGATCCGCCGGAGGCCGGAGAGGCCGTGGGGCGCTGGCTTCCCGGCAAAAACCTCTTCCCCCAGGAGGGCGCGGACCTGGGGGAGCGCATGAAGAACGCCTTTGCCCGGGCCTTTGCCCGGGGGGTGGAGCGGGCCGTGCTGGTGGGCTCCGACCTCCCGGACCTGCCCGCCCGGGCCATCCGCGAGGCCCTGGAGGCCCTGGAAACCCGGGACGCGGTCCTGGGGCCCACCCCGGACGGGGGGTACTACCTCATCGGGTTCACCCGCCGGGGGTTCGCGCCGGGCGCGTTCTCCGGCCCGGCCTGGGGCGGCCCGGACGTTTTCGCCTGCACCCTCCGGCTCCTGGACAAGGCGGGAGCCTCGGTCCAACTCCTGTTTTCCTGGAACGACGTGGACACCGCCCCGGACCTGGTCCTTTTGGCGAAAAAGCTGGCAACCCGTCCCGGGGACGCCCCGGCCACGGCCGCCTTCCTGGCGGGCCTGGGAAGGGGCCCGGCATGAGAATCTCCGTGGTCATCCCGGTTTTGAACGAGGCGCAGGTCCTGCCAGGCTGCCTGGCGGGCTGCTCCCAGGCCTGGGAACGGGTGGTGGTGGACGGCGGCAGCACGGACCGCAGCCTGGAGGCGGCCCGGGCGGCCGGGGCCAGGCTGGTTTCCGCGCCCCGGGGCCGTGGGGCCCAGCTTGCGGCCGGGGCCCGGGCCTGTTCCGGGGATGTCTTCCTGTTCCTCCACGCGGACACCCGCCTGCCCAAGGACTGGGACGTTCATGTCCGCCGGGCCCTGTCCCGCTCCGGGGCCCGCTGGGGCTGCTTCCTCCTGGGCATTGTCCCGCCCCGGCCCGCGCTTTCCGCCATCTCCTGGGGGGCCAACCTGCGGACCCTTCTCTTCCGCCTGCCCTACGGCGACCAGGCGGTCTTCGTCCGGCAAGACGCCTACTTCGGCGCTGGCGGATTCGCGGATGCGCCCCTCATGGAGGACGTGGACCTTGCCCGGCGGCTGGGTGCCGGTGGAGGCTTCTCCCCGGTCCGGGCGAAGGTGGAGGCCTCGGCCCGGCGCTGGGAGGCCGAGGGGCCGTTCGTGGCCACCCTCCGCAATTACCGCCTCCTCACGCGCTACCTCCTGGGAGCGTCCCCGGAGAGCCTCGCCGGGCATTATCCGGATGTGCGCTGAGCAGGGATTTTTCGTTTGCCAAGGTTGAGCGGGATATGTTCTAAATACAAGGTTCTTCCCCTCCGGCGGTTCTCCGAATGATGGGTTTCGTACCTGTGGTGATTCGTTTCCCGGTGGGAGGGGAAGGCGTTCGTTCGTTTGGCGGGTTCCAAGGGGGACCCTTTCCCGAGGCGGGCGGGGATACCGGAGTCCCTCCGTCCGTCCGCGCCAGAAGGAGGAAGTATGCGCCGGTTCATCGTTTTTGCCCTGGCCCTGGTCATGGCCCTGGCTGTTCTGCCCGGGACGAGCTTTTCCTACGACTTCACCGACGCGGTCCTGGATTCGGCAGCCGACGGCATGGGGGCGGAAGCGGGGCTGAAGTTCTTCGGCTACCTCCAGAAAGTCTCCCAGGATTTTCAGGCGGACGATGACACCAAGGAAATGTTCGAGTTCCTGGGCCGAGCCTTCAAGCAGTTCAACCTGGGCAGTCTCTACGGCAACCGGCAGCTCGCGGAGAGGGATAACGGGTACCGGGGCATCACCTTCGCGGCCGTGAACACGGACGGCACCTACGCCCTCTCGGTCCTGGACCCCGGGGAGACCGCCCCGGCCATGGACACCATCGGCAACTTCGTGGCCGACTTCGGGTTGAAAAAGAACAACGACCCCCTGGTGGGAGGACGCTCCTACCTGGCCTACATGGACGTGGCCGGGGCCTCGGAATACCTGTCCCACGAGAACATCAACCGGCTCCTGACCGGAATGCTCCGTGTCCTGGACCCAGCCAACGTGGAACAACTGGCGGAACAGGCCGTCCGGGACAAGACCCCGGGAGTGTGCTCCCCGAACTATGACATCATCAAACAGTTCCGCCTGGACTTCCCCCGGTTCATGGCCTACATGGACCGCTACTTCACCTTCAAGAGCGTGTCCCGCATCCTGTCCCACCACGACACGCCCTACAACCACTTCAAGATGACCTGGGCCTTCAACATGGACGGGCTCTACAAGGACTTTCCCCGCCTCGCCAAGGGCGTCGAGAACCTGCACAACCTGGCCCGGATCGATGGTTTCCTGGAGAGCAGCGAGGGCAACGTCCTGCTGAGATACCTCATTGACACGGAGACCGAATTTTTCACCCTGGAGTGCTACACCCGCGAGGGCAAGGTGGTTCCGGTGGTCTGCTTCGGGGAAACCGCGTCCCCGGTGTTTGACAAGGCCTTCACCCTGACGGAACTGACCGACTACGCCCTGTCGAGCTTCACGGACATCGGGAGCCAGGTCAAGGGCCTCACCTTCGACACTCCCCAGGTCCTGGGCACCACCCAATACCAGGACACGGAACGGGACATGCGGCTGTACATGCACCTGGACGACATCGGCGACACCACGATCACCGGCGCGGCCTATCACCTCTTCCCCGTATGGCTCATCGACCTCTTCATCCCGGGCAACATGGATGAGATCATCTCCGATTTCACCCAGGTCCTGGACAGCGGCAACGGCACCAAGGGCGCCTACATGGAGTTCGGCTGGGACACGGCCCAGCCTGACCGTTCCCGGTTCCTGTGGCACGGGGAAGCGGAATTCCTGGACAACTTCTACGTCCGGTTCGGCATGCGCATCCTTTCCGACGCCTTCCAGGCGGACAAGCGGACCAGCCGGGAGCTTCGCACCCTCCGGGAAACCGCCCTGGAAAAGATGCTCCAGGACCTGACCCGGATGAAGACCGAAAATTCCGGGGCCAGGATGTTCTAGGCTGCCGGAAAACCCGGGGCTTGCAGTCCCCATGGCCAATCCGCCGGCCCGGGAAGGCGTCTCCCGGGCCGGCGTCTTTGAAAGAGACCGGTGGCGTTCGCAGGCGCCCTCCGGCCGGGGAAGACTCCTTGGACAAGATCGTGGAAAGCGGATGGGTCCTGGTGGTGTCCCACGACGCCCACATCCGGGACATCATCATGAACGGCCTGGCCGAGTGGGGCTACCCGGCGGTCCAGGCTGATTCCCCGGACCGGGCCCGGGAACTTCTCCAGGAAAAGCACCCCTGGCTGGTCATCGCGGACTGGGCCATGCCCGGCTGTGACGGCCTCTCCCTGTGCTCCCACATACGGGAAGAGGTTTTTCCCGGCTATGTCTACATCATCCTCCTGACCCCCAAGCCCTACAAGAACCGCCTGGTGGAGGCCATGGAGGCCGGGACCGACGACTTCATCATGGAGCCCTTCGGCATGGAGGAGGTCTTGGCCCGCATCATGAGCGCCCAGCGCATCATGGCCCTCGAAAAGGAACTGGGGGATCGCAACCAGGAACTCACGGAGACCAATAACCGGCTTCGCCGGGCCCACGAGGTCATCACCCAGGACGTGGAGGCTGCGGCCCGGATCCAGCAGAGCCTTCTGCCCTGCTGCGCCGAGGCCCTTTTCGGCTTCGAGTTCGACTCCCTGTTCATCCCCTGCCAGGTGGTGGGGGGAGACATCTTCAACTATTTTGTCCTGGACCAGGACACCATCGCCTTTTACGTCCTGGATGTTTCGGGCCACGGTATTCCGGCGGCCATGATGGCCGTGGCCGTGTCCAAAACCCTCACCAGCCTGCCCTTCCACGAAAGCCTCATCCGCCACACCACCCGAGGCCCCCAGGCCAAGCAATTCTTCTCCCCGGCCTCGGTGGTGCGGGAACTGGACATGTTGTTCCAGTCCAACGACACGGTGGAGCAGTATTTCACCATGGTGTACGGCATGCTGGACCGCCGGACCGGGGAGGTGCGGTTCACCCAGGCCGGGCACCCCCACCCCGTCTACATCCCCGCGTCCTCGGACGCCCGGCTGGTGGGCGGCGGCGGCCTGCCCGTGGGGCTTCTTCCCAACGCGGAGTTCACGGAAACGCGGATCACCCTCTCCCCGGGGGACCGTCTGTTCCTCTATTCGGACGGCATCCCCGACTGCGCGGACCCGGATGGGGAGCGTTTCTCCACGGACCGGCTCCTCTTCTTCCTCACGGACCAGCGGGACCTTCCCCTTTCCGGCGTCATGCGGAAGCTGGGGGAGGAAATGTACCGGTTCCGGCGCGCGGACAGCTTCGAGGATGACATGAGCATGCTGGTCATCGGCCGCCAACGGATTTCCTGACGGATTCTTCATGACCCCATCCTTTGAAAACCTGTTGGTCACCGGCGGCTGCGGCTTCATCGGGGCCAACTTCATCCGTCATCTGCTCCACGAAACGGGCTTTTCCGGCCGGATCGTCAACCTGGACCTCCTCACCTACGCCGGAAACCCGGAAAACCTGGCCGGAGTGGCGGAAGACTTCCCGGACCAATACGTGTTCGTCCACGGAGACGTGGCGGACGAGGCGACCGTGGAGGCCGTGTTCGACGCCCACCGGGTGGACGCGGTCTGCCACCTGGCCGCCGAAAGCCACGTGGACCGGTCCATCCTCTCGCCCGAGGAGTTTTTGCGCACCAACGTCACAGGCACCTTCCGCCTCCTGGAGGCCGCCCGGCGCCGGGGCGTCCGGTTCCACCACGTGTCCACGGACGAGGTGTACGGCAGCCTGGTCACGGGGCTCGCCACGGAGCAGACCCCCTACCGCCCGGCCAGCCCCTACGCCGCGTCCAAGGCCGCCAGCGACCACCTGGTCCGGGCCTATCACGCCACCTACGGGCTCTTTGCCACGATTTCCAATTGTTCCAACAACTTCGGACCCTACCAGTTCCCGGAAAAGCTCATCCCCCTCATGATCCTCCGGGCGCTTTTGGGCCAGGAGCTGCCTGTGTACGGGGACGGGAAAAACGTCCGGGACTGGCTCCACGTCACGGACCACTGCCGGGCCCTGTGGGAAGTCCTGGTCCGGGGACAGGCCGGGGAAACCTACAACGTGGGGGGCGGGGAACAGCTGGACAACCTGGCCGTGGTGCGGCAAATCTGCGCCCTGGTGGACGAGGCGGCCGGGCCGCTGGCCTCGGGCCCCCGGGAAAACCTGGTGCGCTTCGTGCCCGACCGCCCGGGCCACGATTTCCGCTACGCCCTTTCCGTTGAAAAGATCCGGGCCGAGTTGGGGGTCGCCCCCCGGGAGACCTTCGAGGCGGCCCTGGCGAAGACCGTGGCCTGGTACCTGGAAAACCCGGCCTGGGTCGCCCGGGTCGAAAGCGGCGAGTACCGGGAGTGGATCAAGGCCAATTACGAGGGCCGGGAGAAAGGGGCCTCATGAGCCTTGACGTGACCCCGACCCGGCTCCCGGGCCTCCTTTTGGTGGAAACGCCCGTTTTCCCCGACTCCCGGGGCCTTTTCTCGGAGATTTTCCGCGCAGACGCCTATGAGGCGGCGGGGATTCCCGGCCCTTTTGTCCAGGACAACCAATCCCTGTCTGTCCGGGGCGTGGTCCGGGGGCTCCACTTCCAACGCAGCCGGCCCCAGGGAAAGCTCGTGACCTGCGTCCAGGGCGAAATCTTCGACGTGGCCGTGGACCTGCGCCGGTCCTCCCCGTTTTTCGGGCAATGGGAGGGCTTCACCCTGTCCGGCGATGCCGGAACCCAGGTCTACATTCCCGAGGGGTTTGCCCACGGGTTCTGCGCCCTTTCCCAAACCGCCCTGGTGGTGTACAAGTGCACGGACTTCTACTGCCCCGGGGATGACCGGGGCATCCGGTGGGACGACCCGGACCTGGCCATACCCTGGCCCGTGGACCATCCCGTTCTGTCGGAAAAGGACCGGAACCTGCCCCGGCTGGCCGGCCTGGCCCCGGAGCTTTTGTTTGATTGATGTGGGGGGAAACCCTGTTTCCCACCCCGCACGGCCTGTCGGCCGCGCGGGGACCCCGGGGCAAAAAGGGTTTCCCCCCACGCCCCCCTTCCCAAAAACTTTTTGGGTCGGGTGCTTCGCACCCTGGATTCAGGCCCGTGTCCTGTGGGGCCGACGGACGGAAGGATGTGGCCATGCAAGCCATCGAGGACACGCGGCCGGGACGCAAGGACATCCTGATCCGGGGCCTTCTGGCCCTGCTGTTCATCCTCATTTTCGAAGTCATCCGCCTGATCTTCCAGGTGGCCGTGCTGGTCCAGTACGTGTTCCTCCTGGTGAACCGGCGGGCCAACGAGCCCCTCCGGCGCTTTTCCAACCGCCTGGCCGCCTACGCCTATCGCGTCATGCGCCACGCCGGGCTGGGGGCCAACGCCCGGCCCTTCCCCTTCACGGACTTCCCCCCGGAGGAAGACCCCCTGGAGAATCCCGAGTTTCCCTGAAAGAGGCCGGGCTGGGGGCAAGGGCCATAAACCGGGCTCCGTCCGCCCATTTTTGTTAGTATGTTTGCTGGTCATGCAACCAACCGTCATCCCGGCGAAGGCCGGGATCCAGGGGCTTTGCAACGCAAGGAAAAAACGGAATTCCGGTCTTTCCTCATGATCGTTGCAGGGGTAATCCATGGATTGTTTGAGATAGGAGCCCGTTATGGGACTGTTGTCCTCATCCGCCACCATCACTCGCTACAAGGTCCGGGGAAAGCTGCCCGAGCCTGTCCTGGAAGCCGCGGCCAAGGGGCTTTCCGGCCACGCCATTGCCGAGATCGAGGGCGAGGCCGAACCCATGGCTGTAGGCTGGACCGCCTTTGGGAGCCCTTTTCGGCCCGATTTTTCCGGCTCCAACTTCGAGGTGGCCGAGTGGTGGGCCTTTTCCCTGCGAATGGACAAGAAGAGCGTGCCCGCCAAGCTGGTGAACAAGTACGCCGCGGACCTGGCCTCCCGGCGCCTGGCCGCCACGGGGCGCCAGCATCTTTCCCGGGAGGAGAAAAAGGAGGTCCGGGCCGAGGTCATGGAGTCGCTTTTGCGCCGCGTCCCGGCCGTGCCAAGCGTGTACGACGTTCTGTGGAACTACACCACCGAGGACCTCTGGCTGTTCTCGTCCCAGAAGGCGGCGGCCGAGGCTCTGGGGACCCTATTCCACGAGTCCTTCGGCCTTTTCCTGGTTCCCATGTACCCCTTCACCAGGGCTGAGCTGGCGGCCGGGCTGACCCCCCGGGAGTTGGAACTGTTGTCCGCCGTGGCCCCCTGTTCCTTTTCGGAGTGACCCATGCTTGACGCCACCGTGGCGCTGCAGCGCTATCCGTTCCTGGGCCGGGAGTTCCTCACCTGGCTGTGGTACCTCACCGAAACCGATGCCGACGCCGTGGCCGAGGCCGCGGGCGAGTCTGTGGTGGTGGTGGTGGGCAACCGCATCACCCTGGAGAAGCAGCGGGGCGACGACACCGAGCGGGTGGCCATCCGGGGCGAGGCCGCCCAGATGGAGGAGGGCCTGGTGGCCCTGAGAAAAGGGGCCCTGGTGTCCGAGGTGAATCTGGTGGTGGAAATCGGGGACCAGAACTATTCCATGAACGTCCGGGGCGCGGACCTCACGGTGAGTTCCCTGAAGACGCCCTCCACCGGCCCCGTGCGGGTGGTGGACGAGATGGAGGGGGCCATCCTGGAAAAGGCCGGGCTTCTGGAAAAGGCCCTGGCCATCCTGGACTCCCTGTTCTACTCCTTCATCCGCCTGAGGATCTCCGACGCCTGGGAAGAGGAACTGCCCAAAATCCGCCGCTGGGTTTCCCAGGCCGCCGCCGCAGATTGACGGACGGGCCTTTCGTGAGCAGAGTGGTCCATGAATTCCCCGCCCCGCACCCCCAACAAATGGCTGGCCTTTGTCCTGGCCGCCCTGGGCATCTTCATGTCCACCCTGGACGGCAGCATCGTCAATGTGGCGCTGCCCGCCATCCTGGCGGATTTCTCCGCCCCCCTGGCCACGGTCCAGTGGGTGGTCCTGGTCTACCTCCTCACCATCACCTCGCTCCTGCTCTCCTTTGGCCGCCTGTCGGACATCCGGGGCCGGAAATGGGTGTACATCCGGGGGCTTCTCCTGTTCTCCGGCGGGTCCCTGTTTTGCGCCCTGTCCCCCGGGGCGGGCTGGCTCATCGGGGCCCGGGCGTTCCAGGGGGTGGGGGCGGCCATGCTCATGGCCTGCACCCCGGCGCTCCTGGTGGACAGTTTCCCCGTGGAGGAACGGGGCCGGGCCCTGGGCATGATGGGCGCGGTGGTGGCCGGGGGCCTCACCCTGGGGCCGGCCCTGGGGGGCATGCTCCTGGGGGCGTTCTCCTGGCACTACATCTTCTGGATCAACGTGCCCGTGGGGCTCGCGGCGGCTCTGGCGGCCTGGAGGCTGCTCCCCCCGGGCCGGGCCTCCGCCCGGGAGACCTTTGACCGGTCCGGTTCCGCGCTCCTGATCCTTTTCCTGGCCCCCCTGCTCACCGCCCTGTCCCAGGGCCGTACCTGGGGCTGGACCAGCGTTCCGGTCCTCACCCTCCTGGCCGTGTCCGGCCTGTCCGGGTTCCTGTTTTTCCGCACCGAGAACCGCCTGGATCAGCCCATCCTGGACCTGAATCTGTTCCGGATGCGGATCTTCTCCGCCGGGGCGGCCTCGGCCGTGGCCATGTTCACGGCCCTTTTCTGCGTCACCTTCCTCATGCCCTTCTACCTCATGACCTTTTTGCGCCTGACCCCCTCCCATGCCGGGGCCATCCTGATGGTGCCCTTTTTCTTCCTGTTCGTGGGGGCCTATCCGGCGGGGCGGATGTACGACCGGGTGGGGTCCCGGGTGCTCACCACCCTGGGTTTGGCCATCCTGGCCGTGGCTCTTTTGTGGTTCACCAGCCTGGACCCGGGCCAGGGGCTGACGGGCGTGTACCTGCGTCTTGCGGCCACGGGCCTGGGGGTGGCCCTTTTCGCGCCCCCCAACAACGCGGCCATCATGAGTTCCGTACCCGCCACAAGCCGGGGGGTGGCCGCCGCCACCGTGGCCACGGCCCGGAACCTGGGCATGATGTTCGGCGTGGCCATGGCCGCCGCCGTGTTCAGTTGGGTCTTTTCAGCCCGGACCCACGGATTCCTCATCCGGGACTACACCCCCCAAATGGCCGGGGCCTTTTTGTCCGCCTTCCACTGGGCCATGGCCTTCGGGGCCGTGGCCGCCGCAGCGGGCTCCCTGGCCGCCTTTCTCCGGGGCCCGGACCGCCCGGGCGGGACGCGCTGAGAGGCAAAATTCCGCGCCGGACCCCTCTATCCCGATTCCCCCTTTGCCAGCCTTTCCCTGTCCGCCCGGCTCAAACCCGCCACAACCAGATCGTAGGAATCGTCCATCATGGCCAGCACCTCCTCTTCGGGGAGGCTGTTGTCCAGGATCACGGTGTTCCAGTGTTTCTTGTTCATGTGGTAGCCGGGCAGGACGGAGGGATAGAGGTCCCGGAGGATTTCCGCCTGATGGGGGTCGCACTTGAGGTTCACCCGAAGCGGGGTTTCCTCCAGGCCCATGAGGGCGAACATCTTGCCAAGAACCTTGAAGACCAGCACCTCCGGACCAAAGGGAAAATCCTGTTCCGCGCCCTTTTTCCCGGACAGGTAAGCGATGACCGTTTCCAACTCCATGGCGTTTTCCCTTGGGTGGGGGGGATGGAATCGCATTCGGGGAAAGGATACCGGCACGGGCGTGGCGATTCAAGACACGGCCAGGAGTACTTGGCGCTTCGGGCGCGAATGGGAAACGGAGGTCATTTTTCCTGGGGGAAAACAGCCGCTGGCAAAGAGGCCACCCAGGAATCTGTGAATTTTTTGTAAGCGTTTGGGGGGGGGGGATCTTGATTGCAACTAATTGGAATAAAAGAGTATTTCTTGTAGCCCTCGAAAAGGCCAAGAAATCGATATCAATGATTTCATGCAGTTACAAATGCAAGACGGGAAGGGCAAAAGCTTTTATCGAATAATTTCATGATGTTTACCCCGTGAATGCTTTCCCCGAAAAACCACAGAATCAGTCGCAGGGGTTGGCCCTGATGAGGCCCTCTTCCCAGCGGTCCAGGAAGAAGAGGGTGAGGGACGGGTCCGTGCCGGTCTCTTCGGCCAGGGCGGTGAGTTCGGCCAGGGCCCGGCGGGCGGGTTCGTCCATGCCCAGGACGCCCCAGACCTGGGACGCCCGGCGGAAATACCGGGCCGCTTCCTTGAGGTTTCCGGCAGCCTTTTCCGCCCGGGCCGCACCCCAGAGATCATCGGCAATGCCCGGGAAGAACCCCTTTTCCCGGTCCATGTCCAGGGCCTGGAGGAAGTGGCCCGCCGCCTCCCGGGGCTGTCCGGTCTCCAGGAGCAGGATTCCCATGGAGTGAAAGGCCGCGGCCCGTGAGCCGCCGGGCCAGGCCGGGGCGGACAGGGCTTTTTCCAGGGCTTGGCGCGCCTCTTCGGTCCTCCCCAGTTTCCAGAGGACCACGCCCCGGGTGTTGGCCAGGGGCCAGTAATCGCTGCCTGTTGCCGGAACCAGCTCCGCAGCCCGGTCCAGGGCGGCCAGGGCTTCCGGGAGCCGGGCCGCATCCGCCAGGGCGGCCGCCAGGTTCACCCGGGCCTGTATCTCCCCCCGGGGATCGTCCATGCCGGTATACAGGTCCACGGATTCCTCCAGGAACAGGGCCGCCGACTCCGGATCGCCCAGCAGGCGCAGGCAGTTGCCGATGTTGTTTTCGGCCATGGCCTTGCCCCGGATCTGGTCCACGGCGGTGAACCGCTCATTGGCCTTGAAATAGTGGTCCAGAGCCTTCTGGTAGCAGCCCCGGTCATACCATTCCAGGCCTTCCAGGATCTCCTGGTTTCCGGCGGTGAGCTGGGGGGGGATTTTTTCCAGGGGCTTGCCGGGGAGGCAGCCGGAAAGGGCCGGGGCCAGGGCCAGGGCCAGGGCCAGGAGGAGGATCGTGCGGATGAGGACTTTTGCCTGGTTCATGGACTATCCCGGGTTATTCACGAAAAATTTCGCCAACGTTAAAATCCCTTTAAAAACAGGCTGTTAATTAGCGAAATCCATAAAGCGCAACGCCGCAGATCGCGTTTTTG
>JAHJUF010000356.1 GCA_018829095.1 Pseudomonadota bacterium
CGGCGACGGCTGGGCCTACGACATCGGCTACGGCGGCCTGGACCACGTGCTTGCCATGGGCGAGGACGTGAACGTCCTGGTCATGGACACGGAGGTGTACTCCAACACGGGCGGCCAGAGCTCCAAGGCCACGCCGCTGGGCTCCGTGGCCAAGTTCGCGACCTCCGGCAAGAAGACCGGCAAGAAGGACTTGGGCCGCATGGCCATGACCTACGGCTACGTGTACGTGGCCGCCTGCTCCATGGGGGCCAGCAAGCAGCAGCTCATGAAGGCTTTCTCCGAGGCCGAGTCCTACCCCGGGCCGTCGTTGCTTCTGTGCTACTCGCCCTGCATCAACCACGGCATAAGGAAGGGCATGGGCAAGAGCCAGGAGGAGGAAAGCCTGGCCGTGACCTCCGGCTACTGGCCCCTGTACCGGTTCGATCCGAGGCTTTCCGCCGAGGGCAAGAACCCGTTCCAGCTGGACTCCAAGGCCCCGGACGGCTCCATCAGCGCCTTCCTGGACGGCGAGGTGCGCTACGCATCCCTGAAAAAGACCTTCCCGGACGAGGCCAAGCGCCTCCTGTCCGGCATGGCCGAAAGCGTGCAGACCCGCTTCGAGACCCTCTCCCTCCTGGCCGACCCGAGCTCCGTGTGCGCCAAGAAGGAAGAGGAGAAGACCGGGGACTGATTCCAGGCCGGAAATCCGGTTCCCAAGCCAACCCCAAGCCCCCGGCCGAAAGGCCGGGGGCTTTTTTTCTTGGGGGGTGACCCTGGGCGAGCAAGGGCCAAAGCGGATTCCCCCCTTTAATAAAGGGGGGCCAGGGGGGATTTTTGTAGCCTGCTTATTGGGGAAACGGGTCTTCTCCGTTCCAAAAATTACATTTTCGTGGTAAGCGAAATCTTTTTCACAATTTTGGCTTCGGGGACTCCTCATGCAAGACGAGCTGCACTTCCTCCACGACATTGCCAACGCCCTGTACGGCACCGATCTTCGGCCCGCCCTGTACAAGGTGCTGGAGATCCTGGGCCGGGCCATGAACCTGGAGCAGGGGGCCATCAGCATCCTGAACCCCGCCCGCCACGAAATCCGCATCGAGGCGGCCCACGGGCTCTCGCCCTCGGCCATCTCCCGGGGGCGCTACAAGCCCGGGGAGGGCATCACCGGCCGGGTCATCCAGACGGGAAAACCCATCGTGGTGCCCAAGGTGAGCGAGGAACCCCTCTTCTTGAACCGCACGGGCGAGGCCGGCAAAAAGCGGGAGGAGACCTCCTTCCTCTGCGTGCCCATCACCAAGGGGGAGCAGGTGGTGGGGACCCTTTCGGCCCACCGGCCCTTTGACCCAAAGTACGATCTCGCCCACGCCCAGCAGGTCTTCACCGTGGTGGCGGCCATGGTGGCCCAGAAGGTGGCCCACCTGGAGACCCTCCACTGGGAAAAAGAGGCTCATTCGGCGGAGAACAAGCGCCTGCGGGACGAACTGGCCGGCCGGTACTCCATCACCAACCTGGTGGGCAACTCCAACAAGATGCGGGAGGTCTTCCAGATGATCTCCCAGGTCTGCAAGTCCAACGCCACGGTGCTCATCCGGGGGGAGTCGGGCACGGGCAAGGAGCTGGCAGCCTCGGCCATCCACTACAACAGCCCCCGGGCCAAGGGACCCTTTGTCAAGGTGAACTGCGCGACGCTCCCCATGACCCTCATGGAATCCGAGCTTTTCGGCCACGAGAAGGGCGCCTTCACCGGGGCCATCCGCCAGAAACCCGGCAAGTTCGAGCAGGCCGCCCGGGGCACCATCTTCCTGGACGAGATCGGCTCGGTGAACCTGGACGTCCAGGCCCAGCTCCTCCGGGTGCTCCAGGAAAAGGAGATCGAGCGGGTGGGGGGGATTTCCACCATCAAGGTGGACGTGCGGGTGGTGGCGGCCACCAACCGGAACCTGGAAAAAGCCGTGGAAGAGGGCCAGTTCCGGGAGGACCTGTACTACCGCTTGAACGTGTTCCCCATCTACATGCCGCCCCTTCGCCAGAGAAAGACGGACATCCTGCTTCTGGCCGACCATTTCCTGGAGAAATACACCAGGGAGAACGGCAAGGACATCCGCCGCTTCTCCACCCCGGCCATTGACATGATGATGCAGTACCACTGGCCGGGCAACGTCCGGGAACTGGAGAACTGCCTGGAGCGGGCCGTACTCCTCTGCGACGGAGGGGTGATCCACGCCTTCCACCTGCCACCCACCCTCCAGACGGGCCAGGAGAGCGACACCCTGCCCACCCGGTCCCTGGAACAGGCCGTGGAGGCCCTGGAACGGGAGATGATCGTGGACGCCTTGAAAAGCACCCGGGGCAACATGGGCAAGGCCGCCGAACTCCTGGCCACCACCAGCCGCAAGATCGGCTACAAGATCCAGAAGTACGCCATCGACTACCGGGATTACCGGTGAAGAAAAAAACATGGCCCAAAGACCGGGTCAAGCGACCCGGCGCGGCATGGAAGCGGCTCTTCCTCGTCCTCACCGCCCTGTTCCTTTCCCTGGCCGGGGCCGAGGCCTGGCTCCGGGCCGTTCATCCCATGGGAGCCCTCCTCCTCACCTCCGACCGGTACCAAGTGGCGGAAAACCCGAAAATCGGCTACGAGCTGAAACCCCTGGCCACGGACGCCAACAGCGACGGCTTAAGGAACCGGGAGCGCACCGTGGACAAGCCGCCAAGCGTGTTCCGCATCCTGGCGCTGGGGGATTCCGTGACCTACGGATTGGGCGTGGAACGGGACAAGGCCTGGGCGGGCAAACTGGAAAGCCTCCTGAACCTGGATGGACCGGCGGGCGTGACCTACGAGGTCCTGAACCTCGGGGTCCCGGGCTACGGCATCGGCCAGATCGTGGAACGCTTCAAGAAAAAGGGTTTGAAGTACCATCCGGACCTCGTGATCTACGGCTACTGGCTCAACGACATCGGGCCGGGCTTCGACGCCATCGAACTGGGCCTCCTGGAGACCCGGAAAAACCGGGACATCTTCTCCTCCCGCCCCTGGGCCCGCTGGCTGGCCCGCCAGGCCACCCGGCTCCAGATCACCCGCCGGGTCCTCCTCCTTGCCCGCAGGTTCGGGGCCGCCCGGAAAGACAGCCGCCTGGAAAACGCCGGCACCCCCCGCCTCCTGGATCTCATGGGCCCGGAAATTCTCGGGGCCTGGCGTGTTTTTTCCGGGGAATACGCCCGGACCGGGTTCCACGCCACCAGGAGCCTGGACCCGCTGTTCCGCCACTACGCCGAACTCCCCACCTTTGTTCCCTGGAACGCCCGGATGCGGGAGCTGGCCGGGCAGTGCCAGGATCTCGGCCTGCCCTGCGTGCTCCTCCTTACCCCGGTGTTCCTGGACGCGGCCCCGGGCGGCTACCCCCTCCAGGCCCTGAACGACTTCATTCTCCAGGTGGCGGAGATCAACGGGATGCAGAGCCTGGACGAAACCGGGCCCCTGCTGGAGGCGGGATCCCGGGCGGTCCGCCCGGGCGACAGGATCCACCCCAGCGAGGCGGGCCACGCCATCATCGCCCGGGACCTTGCCCGGGACCTGCGGAACAGCGGGCTGCTGGAGCCCCCCGCGACGCCCTCCACCCCCGGCGGATAGGCCAAAAAAAGGGGCCCGGAAACCCGGGCCCCCATTCCGCCTTGCGCTGCCCCGGGCACTTCTCCGGCCCGGAACCCACCTATTCCTTGGTGTAGATGTCCTTGTACTGCTCCCGGACCACCTTCTTGTCGAACTTGCCCACCGAGGTCTTGGGGATGGCGCCCACAAAGACCACGGCCTCGGGGAGCTGCCACTTGGCGAACTTTTTGGCCAGATGCTCCCGGATGACCTCGGGGTCGGTCTTGCCCTTGTACTCCTCCCGCAGGACCACCAGGGCGATGGGGCGCTCCTCCCACTTGGGATGGGCCACGCCCGTGACCGTGGCCTCCAGGACCGCCGGGTGGCCCATGATCTCGTTCTCCATGTCCACGGAGGAGATCCACTCGCCGCCGCTCTTGATGAGGTCCTTCACCCGGTCCGTGATCTTGACGTAACCTTCCTCGTCCATGGTGCCCGCGTCGCCGGAATGCCAGTAGCCGTTCCCGGTGAACTGGGCCTCGGAGCCCGGGGAGTCGTGGTAGCTCCCCGTGACCCAGGGGCCCCGGATGAGGATCTCGCCGGGGCTCTTGCCGTCCTGCGGGACCCTCTTGCCCGCGCCGTCCACGATCTTGATGTCCAGGCCCACCACGGCGTAGCCCTGCTTTTTCTTCATCTCCCACTTCTGGTCCTCGGAAAGCTCCTTTTCCAGCCAGGGCTTCAGGCGGTTGATGGTGGCGATGGGGGAGGTTTCCGTGGCGCCGTAGGCGTGGATGATGGTGGCGCCCGTGAGGTCCTGGAATCCCTTCATGAGGGAGAGGGCGGGCTCCGAAGCCCCGGAGAGGAAGCGCGCGCCCGAGAGGTCCGGCGGGTTTTCCAGCTTTTTCAGGTACTCCAGCATGGGCATGAAAAGGGCCGGGGCCCCGGCGGTGACCGTGACGCCCTCGGACACCAGGGGCTCGGCCAGGCTCCCCAGGTCCATGATGTTGTAGGCCCCGGGGAGCACGTACTTGGCCCCCACCAGGATGCAGGCGTGGGGCAGGCCCCAGCCCATGGCGTGGAACATGGGCACCAGCTGGTACATGCAGTCGTTGATGCCCACCTCGCCGTTGGCCGCGATGGCCGCCGCGTGGAGGTACACGTCCCGGTTGGAGTAATACACGCCCTTGGGCCGGCC
>JAHJUF010000357.1 GCA_018829095.1 Pseudomonadota bacterium
TAGCAGGCTGCCCAAAAACGCGATCTGCGGCGTTGCGCTTCACCGGGAAAGGACTCAACGTACAAAAGTACGCCTCGCCCTTTCCCGGCTCGCGCGCCTTGCAGCTCATCGTTTTTGAACAGCCTGTTCTTTAGCTGCCCAAAAACGCGATCTGCGGCCTGCGCTTCTTTCCGCCATACGCAAAAGCCCCCCAAAGGCTCATGGCCTCTGGGGGGCTTTTTTTCGTCCGAATCTTCCCGGATCATAATTTTTCCGGGAACATCAGAAATTTCCGGGTATACGAATCTCCGGTCACGGGTTTTCCCGAGCCCGCCCTCCCCTATCCCATCTCCTCCCGCTCCAGGAAGCTCTTGTACTCCCACATGCGGGCCAGGGCCTTCACGGCCCGCTCCGGGGTCTTGAAAAACACCCCGGCGTAGTCGTGGTCCGGGAACTGGAGCAGGGTCTTGTCCGTTTCGTCCGTGATGAGCGGGACCCCCAGGATGGGCTTGTGGTAGGTTTCCATGAGACGGATCAGGTGCTCGGTGTAGCGCATCTCGAACGCCGTCAGGGCCTGGTGGAGCTTTTCCAGGAAAGCCGGGTCCGCGTCCGGGTCGGCCGCCACGGCGCTGGAAATCATCCGGCGCAGGGCGTGGCGGCGGCCCATGATGCCCAGGTTGATCACCGCATCGCAACCGTCCCAGGCGGCCAGGACCTCGCTCACGGTCAACGGAATGTTGGGGTCGCTCTCCCCCACCAGGTCCACGGGATTGCTCCGGCTCCAGTAGGGGGGAAGGATCTGGTCGATGCGCTGAACGATGCCTTCCTCCAGATCGGGCACATCCAGGCCGTATTCGTTGCACAGGTCGCTGGTGACCACGGCCCAGCCGCCTCCCAGGCTCATGATGGCCACCCGGGGGCCCCGGGGCAGGGGCAGGCTGGAAAAGGCGGCCGAGAGGTCCAGGAGATCCATGGGCTGCTGGACCTGGACGATGCCGGACTGGCGGCAGGCGGCGTCGAACACTCGGTTGTCCGTGGCCATGGCCCCGGTGTGGCTGGCGGCGGCCCGACCCCCGGCCCGGGTACGGCCGCCCTTCAACACCACCACGGGCTTGGTCCTGCCCACCCGCCGGGCGCTCTCGTAGAACCTCCTGCCGTCCTTCACGCTCTCCAGGTACAGAACCACGGCGCGGGTCTTGTCGTCCACGGCGAACCCGTCCATGAAGTCCTCAATGGTGATCATGGCCTCGTTGCCCGACCCGGCAAAGGCCCGGATGCCGATGCCCTCCTTTTCCGCGAAGGCCAGAAGCTGGGTGCCCATGTTGCCCGACTGGGCCACCAGGGCCGTGGACCCGGGGCCGGGGCGCACGTGGCTGCCCATGCAGTACAGGGAGACGTGGGGGTTGCACAGGCCCATGGTGTTGGGCCCCATGATGAGGACCCCCAAACGCCGGGCGGTATCGGCCAGGCGTTTTTCCAGCTCCTTGCCCTCGGGGCCCGTCTCCCCGAACCCGGAGGTGATGAGGACCACCCGGTGGATGCCCTTTTGGGCCATTTCCTCGATGGCCTGGAGCACCCCGGCCACGGGGATGGACACCACGGCCAGGTCCACGTTGTCGGGCAATTCGGAAATGGACGAAAAGGCCTCCCGGCCCGCCAGGGTTCCGCCCTTGGGGTTCACCAGGTGGATGTCCCCGGCGTATCCCCCGGCGATGAGGCAGGTGTAGAGCATGTGGCCCCACTTGCCGAACCGGGAGGACGCGCCGATGAAGGCGATGGATTTGGGGTAGAAAAAGGCCCCCACCTTTTCCGGCGGAACAGGCAGGGCCCTGGCCGGGGGGGCCTGGGCGTCGGCCGGGATCACCAGGGCGTCCACGGCCGTGAGCCTCCCGTCCGGCCCGGCTTTGAGCGGGTTCACATCCACGGTTTCCACTTCCGGGATCTCCATGCCCAGGCGGGAAAGCCCGGTGAGCACGGAAACCAGTTGCTCCCGGTCCACGGCCGCCTCCCCCCGGAAGGGGCCCAGGAGGGCCTGGGACCGGATGCGGCCGATCATGTCGCGGGCGTCGGCCTCGGACAGGGGCGCGATACCCAGGACCACGTCGTTCAACGCCTCGGTGAACACCCCGCCCACGCCGAAAAGCACCACCGGCCCGAACTGGGGGTCCCGGATGAGCCCGGCCACGAACTCCCGGGCCCCGGCCACCTGGGGCTGGACCAGGAACCCCTCCAGGGCCTCCCCGGCGGCGGCGGCGATCTCTTCCGTGGCCCGGATCACGCCGGCGGCATCCGGCACCGACAGGCGCACCAGTCCCAGTTCGGTCTTGTGGGTCAGCGCCGCGCCCAGGCCCTTCACCACCACGGGAAAACCCATCCGCCCGGCCGCCCCGGCCGCCTCGGCGGGGGTTTGGGCCACGACCTCCACAACCACGGGCACCCCATAGGCGGACAAGAGCCTCTTGCTCTCGGCCTCGGTGAGGGCCCGGCCTTGCTCCTTGGCTTCCAGCACCGTCTTTTTCGCGTCCATCCAACCTCCCAAAACCCCTCACGGCCGCCCGGCACCCTGGCCAGGGCGCGCCGCCGGGATATAAATTCGTTGCCCGGGGGTGGGCTCTTCCCACCCATCCTCTGGATGGCTCCCCCGGATTTCCATCGGGTGTAGATTACACAAGTCCCCGGGTTCAACAAGGGAAAAGGGACCCGGGACCCGGAACCGCCACCTCGTTGCCAGGACTCCGGGGCTCTGGTAAGCTCAAAGCCTCGGCGGAAGCCACGAAGGCCCCGCTTCCGGCAAACCCCCGTCCCGGACTCAGAGCCCGGCGCTCCCGGCCATTCCCATGGAAAAGCGGCCCCACCTCATTTTCACCACGGACGTGAACGGCACCACCACGCCGGAAAACAGCTTCGCCGAACTGGTGCGCCCCCTGGGCCGGAACCGGGAAATGGCCCGGCATATGGCCGCGTACACCTCCGGGGAGAGGCCGTTCTCCCAGGTCCTGGCCCCCATGGCAGACCTGGCCCGGGGCGTGGACCGGGAGCGCCTGGCAGCCTACGCCCGGGAAATGCCCCTGTTCCCGGGGGCGGCCGAAACCCTGGACCGCCTGGTTGCCTCCGAGTCGGTCCGGGCCCGGGTGGCCCTTTCCACCACCGGCTTCGCCGGGCTCATGACCCTGGTGAACCGGTTCCGACACCACGGCCGGCTCCTGGTGGCCGCCTCACCGGTCCTGGAGGACCTCCTGACGCCCGAAGAACGGGCCTGCCTCATCCGCCGGGTGAGCCGGGAGGAGGACAAGGTGGAGGTCATCCGGGACCTGACCGCCGGAGCGGATGGGCCGGTCCTCCTGTTCCACGTTGGGGACAGCCTGGGGGATTTCCCGGCCCTGGAGTACGTGGCCCGGTCCGGGGGCACGGGCCTGGCCTTTTGCCCCAACCCGGCCCTGGCCCACGCCCTGGAGGGGCTTTCTGCGGAAACCCGGCGGCGGGTGGCCGTCATCCGCCCGGCCCATGGAGACCCCCCCTCCTGGGAGCCCCTGGCCGCTGTGGTGGCCGAAAGGCTGTGGACCCAGGCCCGGGTGGAGCTTTAGGCGTGATGGAGATGCGGCAAGTCGGGAACCTACCAAAACCATCATTCCGGCGAAGGCCGGAATCCAGTTATTTAAAATGGTTATGAATCCCCGCTTTCGCGAGGATGACGAACCTTTTGGCTTTTTACGAACTCATCAACAATTGTGGCCGGATGGTGTTCCATTTGAATTACGGCACAACCTCCTTCGCCCGAATGACGGAGGGGATGAATTTCGGGCTTTTTGCCGGACCATCGAGGATGATTATAATGGGGAAAATGCCATGCACCCCGCTGCGTTGAGAAAGGATTCGCCTTGATCACCGACAAATCTCTGTTCTCCTGGGCCTGGAGAGTCAAAAAGACCTGGCAGATCGGCCTTCTTGCCCTCATCGTGGCCGGGGTTTTCTTCCGGCTGGTGCCCCTGGAGATGCAGCGGCGCATCGTCAACCAGGCCATCCGCCTGTCGGATGTTCAGCTCCTGTACCTCTACTGCGGGGCCTATCTCGCGGCCGTTGTGGCCAACGGGCTCCTCAAGTACGCCACGAGCAAGCTCCAGGCCTGGATGGGCCAGAAGATCCTGGTCCAGATGCGCAACGAACTCTACGAGCACATCCTCTCCCTTCCCATGCAGTTCTTCCGCCGCACCAGCCCCGGCACGGCCATCACGGCCCTTTCCTCGGAACTGAACGCCATCGGGTTCTTCATCGGCGGCGCCCTGGCCGTGCCCGTGACCTCCCTCCTCACCCTGGTGACCCTGGGGGGCTACATGTTCTTTCTGGACCCCTTCCTGGCTGCGGTGAGTCTGGCCATCTACCCCCTGGAAGTCATCGTGGTGCCCCTGCTCCAGCGGCGCTACAACCGGGAGAACATCCAGCGGGTGGACGCCACCCGGAACATGAGCGGGGTCATTTCCGAGGCCATTTCCGGCATCCACGAAATCCAGGGGAACGCCGCCACCCGCCTGGAGCAGGAAAAGCTCTCCATCCACGTGAACAGCCTGTTTTCCATCATGAACCGCCTCTTCACCTTCAAATACCTCATCAAGATGGTGAGCAACTACTTTCAGAGCGTAAAACCTTTCCTCCTGTTCCTCATCGGCGGCACCCTGGCCATCCGGGGCCAGTTCACCCTGGGCGCCCTGGTGGCCTTTCTCTCGGCCTACGAAAAAATCTACGACCCCTGGAAGGAGCTTCTGGAATATTACGAGCAGTATCAGGACTCCAAGGTGCGGTACCACCGCATCATGGAGTACTTCGACGAGGCCCCGGAGTTCGACCTGGCCCCCGAGGGCCGGGAGCCCCTGAACCTGGCCCCCCGCCTGGAACTGTCCAACGTGGGCTACTCCCTGGAAAACGGCACCCGCATCCTGGACGGGGTGAACCTCTCCCTGGAGCCAGGGGAACACCTGGCTCTGGTGGGTTTTTCCGGCTCCGGCAAATCCACCCTGGCCTACATCCTGGGCCAGTTATACCGGGCCACCCAGGGCCATGCCCTTTTGGACGGCCACGAGCTTGCCTCCCTCTCCCGCCAGGACACCGGGCGCATCCTGGGGGTGGTGGCTCAGGCTCCCTTCATCTTCGACGGCACCATCCGGGAGAACCTCCTGTACGCCTGCCGTTCCATGTACCTCATCGAAAAAGACCCCGCCAAACGCAAACCCCTGCCCACGGACGGGGAGATCCTGGCCATGGCCCGGGCTGTGGGCCTGGAAAGCGACCTGGTGCGCCTGGGGTGCAACGCCACCATTTCCCGGGACCGTTGCTGCCACCTGGTGGACAGCTTCATCCGCATCCGCATAAAGCTGCAAAAGGAAATCCGGGAGGCCGGGGACCTGGACATCGAGTTCTTCCAGGTGGACCGGTTCCATGACAGGACCAGCCTTTACAACAACCTGGTTTTCGGCGAGTCCCAGGTGCCGGATTACATGCTGGAAAATCTGCCCAAGAGAAAGCGGTTCATGAAATTCCTGCGGGATTTGGACCTGGACGAAGACATGCTGGCCCTGGGCAGGGACCTGGCCGCCCAGGCGGTGCGGAAGCACGACGATCATGAGGAAAACTTCCAGAGGGAGACCGAGGCCCACCTTTCGGAAGTGGCCGGCCTACGGAAAATCCTCCTGCATCTCCGGGCCCGGAGAAAAAAAAGGATGGAGGCCATCCGCAACCGGCTTCGGAGGAAGGATTACCGCACTCTCCTCACCCTGGCCCTGGCCCATGTCCCTGCCGACAATCCGGAGATCCCCTTTCCCAAAGGCATGGGAGACCGCATTGTGGCCGCCCGGCAATGGATCATCACCGAGCTGGGGGAGATGAACATCGGAGCCTGTGGCCACCTGAAAGCCGTGGGCGGTCCCGGGACGGAAGGGCAGGACCTCGCGGCCTGTGGCCTGCATGACCATCCGGCCCACTGGGACCACATCTCCGACCCCTTTGTGCAGGAAAAACACCCGGCCTTTGTGTTCTACTGCCCCCGTTCCTACGTGTGCTCCAACAGCCTCATGGACAACATCCTCTTCGGCGCCCTTAAGGGCACGGACGACAAGGCTGCCCGACGGGTGGAGGAAATGGCCATGAGGCTCATCGCGGAGGAGGGAGTCCTGGAGGATGTCATGGATATCGGCCTGGATTTTTCCGTGGGCTCCAAGGGGGACCGCCTGTCCGGGGGCCAGCGCCAGAAGATCGCCCTGGCCCGGGCCCTCCTGAAGGAACCCCGGCTCCTGGTCCTGGACGAGGCCACCTCCAGCCTGGACAACAGCAGCCAGACCCGGGTCCAGAACCTCCTGAACACACGGTTCCACACGGACACAACGGTGGTGTCCGTGGTCCACCGCCTGGACCTGGTGCCGGATTACGACCGGGTGGCGGTGATGAAATCCGGCCGTATCGTGGAGATCGGAACCCCCGAAGAACTTCTGAAAAAACGGGGTGTCTATTATCAACTGGTCCATGGGGAGGACCGGGAATCCAACCCCAAGGGAGGCGTTTCATGAAGCCATGGCAAGTCGCAATCGTTCTGGCGGTCGTCGTTGCGGCCGCTTCCACCTGGGCGGCCGACAAAACCCTGGCCCCCGGCGAGCTGGCGGGCTTCGAGATGGGGGTGCCGGTTTGGGATTTCAAAGACCGTCTTTTCCTGGACGAGGCCCTGCCCGTCCGGTTCGCGGAATCCATGAAGGAAGCGGAAATCCGGCCCATCAAGGGGGTCAAAAGCGGGACGGTCTGTTTTGGCACCTGCGCACTGGAAGGCCGGATAACCCGGATCAAGCTCAAGTACGAGGATTCCAGCGAGGCGTTTTACGACAAGTTGTACAAGCGGTTCCTGAAACGGTTCGGCAAGCCCGGAGAGTGGCGGGGGGACCCCTTCCATGTGTTCGTGGCCTGGAAGTGGTCCTTTAGGGATGAAAAGGGCCACCGCATCAGCCTCATCCTCCAGCACAACACCGAGGACAGCGACCGCAAGACCGGCAACGCCGTGAAACTCACGGACTGGACCCTGTACGAGCAGGAAGTGGCCTGCCACAAGGCTGCCCTCCCCTCCCCCCAGCTTCCCGAAATCCAACCCGAGGACCCCTGGGACATGTTTCTGCCCAAATAGGGGAGCCGTGGAACGGGGGACGTGGCTCTGAAACGGTACGCCGCAGTGACGAGGGATGAAGCGCAACGCCGCAGATCGCGTTTCTGGTCAGCCAGATGAGCAGGCTGATCAAAAACGTGAGCTGCAAGGCGCGAGAGCCGGGAAAGGGCGAGGCGTACTTTTGTACGTTGAGCCCTTTCCCGGTGAAGCGCAACGCCGCAGATCGCGTTTCTGGTCAGCCTGCTAGGCGTGGCCGGGAATGTCGGACAAGAGCCGTGGATCAACGCCCATGCTCCTGGCCGCCGCCTCCCAACGGTTCTCCACTGGGGTCTCGAACAGAATGCGGTCCGGGGCCGGGCAGGTGAGCCAGGCGTTTTCCAGGACTTCGGCGTCCAGCTGCCCCGGGGCCCATCCGGCGCAACCCAGGACCAGGAGGGCCGATTCAGGCCCCTCGCCCCGGGCCAGGGCTTCCAGGACATCCGGGGAGGAGGTCATGGCCACGGTGTCTGAAACCGGGAGGGTGGCGTCCCATTGCAGGGGCGGGCCGTGGAGCACGAACAGGAGGCGGGGGTTCACGGGCCCTCCCACGTACAGGGGCATGGACATGGCCCGGGGCAGGGCGTCCAGGCCCAGCTCCCTGAATACGATGGACGCCTCGGCCCCTGGCAGAATCCGGTTGATGACCAGGCCGAAGGCGCCGTCCTCGTTGTGCTCGCAAAGGAAGGTCACGGTGAGGTGGAAGTTGGGATCATCGAGCCCCGGCATGGCCACCAGGAAATGCCCCTTCAGGGAGGTGGATCCAGCGCCGATCTTTTCCATGCCTTCTCCTTGAAAGGGTGTGTGCCTGTCATTCAGTAAAGACTTCACCGGGGTGGTTGTCAAGAAAAGCGAAGGGGCAATGACTTGCCTTTTTCAGCCCCTTGGGGCATTTATGCATCAGGGTTCCCGCCCCCCATTCCCCGGTTTTGCCGGGCAACCCCCTGGGGAAGAAACCGGAACGTCTCATGAATATAGGCACCCGCCTGCGGTTCATCCTGCTGGTCATCCTGCTGGTCATCGTGGCCGGGGCGGGCGGGTACTACCATATCTACGAAGGCGAAGCCCCGCTCCTGGACTGCTTCTACATGACGGTCATCTCGCTCACCAGCGTGGGCTACGGCGAGGTCCTGCCCGTGACCGGCAACCCCAGGGCCGAAATCTTCACCATGCTCCTCATCACCTTCGGGCTGGGGATCATCATGTACGGCATTTCCACCCTGACGGCCATCATCGTGGAGGGCGAAGTCAGCGGCATGCTGAGGAGAAGGCAGATGGAAAAACGCATCGCCAAGCTGCACGGCCATTACATCGTGTGCGGAGGCGGCCAGACGGGACGCTACGTGCTGGAGGAGCTTTTGGCCAACCGGGAGCCCGCCGTGCTCATCGAGCAGGACGAGGCCCGCATCGACCTTTGCCGGGAGCTGGGGGAAATCCTCTACATCCAGGGCGATGCCACCGATGACCAGAACCTCGTCACCTGCGGCATCGAGCAGGCCCGAGGCATCGTTGTGGCCCTCCCCTCGGACAAGGACACCCTCTACGTCACCATGACCGCCCGGATGCTGAACCCCAGGGCGCGCATCATCAGCCGCATGTCAGACCCCAAGCTGGAGCCCAAGCTCCGCAAGGCCGGGGCCAACAGCGTGGTCTCCCCCAACTTCATCGGCGGACTCCGCATGGCCTCGGAACTCATCCGGCCCACGGCGGTGAGCTTTCTGGACCAGATGCTCCGCACCAAATCCCAGACCCTGCGCATCAACGAGGTGGTGGTGTCCCAGGGCTCCTCCCTGGCCGGGCGCACCATCGCCCAGAGCAACCTGAAGGGCAGGTTCGGCCTGCTCATCCTGGGCATCCGGCGGCCCGGGGAACCGGAGATCGTCTTCAATCCTCCGGCCGGCACCCTCCTGGCGGCCCAGGACACCCTGGTGGTCATGGGTGAGGTGGACAGCATAGCCAAGGTCCAGGCCGTGGCCGCTGAAAAAGCCCCGGCCCCCTCCCCCCAGGACTCCCTGTCCACGAGCTGATCCCGCCGGGCTATCCCGGGCAGGAGTTTTCGGCTTACACGGACAAAACCCCGCTCCATCCACCCCATTCCGAGTCGCGGCCCCCTTTTCCGCGATGGGTCCTTCCCGGTTTCCCCGGCCTTTGCCTCCCCCCTTCCCCTTCCTCCCATTCCCGGCCCTGATCAACGCGGCATGCTATACAATTTTGTATATTATCTGTTTAGACATCACAAATTTGTAGATATATTTCTGGAAACCCATTCCTCCAAGAACCCGCTATCAATCAATTCCATATCTATATCAACATGTTATCTCTCAAGGCAGACCTTGGCACAACCCTTGATATCCATAAGACAAAGGCAAGCGCCCTGGACCCCAACAAAGGAGACCGTCATGAAAAAAATCGAGGTCATCATCAAGCCCTTCAAACTGGAATACGTGAAAGCCCGATTGGCTGGCCTGGACATCCAGGGCATGACCGTGAGCGAGGTCAAGGGATTCGGACGCCAGAAGGGACACAGCGAAATCTACCGGGGGGCCGAATACCAGGTGGACTTCGTTCCCAAACTCAAGCTGGAGATCGTGGTGCCAGACAACCGGGCCGAAGAAGTGGTCACCGCCATCATGGAAAGCGCCCGGACCGGGGAGATCGGGGACGGCAAGATCTTCGTGATCCCCGTGGAAAACGCCCTGCGCATCCGCACCGGCGAGGAGGGGGACGGGGCCCTGTAAGCTCTCCGGCCGATAACAGGAAAAGACAACCAAGACCCACAAGGACGCGAACCCTGGAGGACAGCATGAAAATCAAAACCCTCGTCATCCCCCCGGCCCTCGGACTCCTGGCCGCCGCCACGGTCCATGCCGCCGAACCATCCGCCGATCCCGCCAGCATGGCCAACGCCATCGCTGCGGTCCAGACCCACGTGGACTACGTGTGGACTCTGGTGGCCGCCGCCCTGGTCTTCTTCATGCAGGCCGGTTTCGCCATGGTGGAGACGGGCTTCACCCGGGCGAAAAACGCCGTCAACATCATGATGAAGAACCTCATGGACTTTGCCATGGGAACCCTCTTCTACTGGGCCGTCGGCTTCGGAATCATGTTCGGGGCCAGCGCCACGGGCTGGTTCGGCACCACGGGGTTCTTCCTCTCGGACTGGGTGCCCGGGGGCGATCCCTGGGTCCTGGCCTTCTGGATGTTCCAGGTGGTGTTCGCGGCCACGGCGGCCACCATCGTGTCCGGCGCCATGGCCGAACGGACGAAATTCTCATCCTACCTCATTTATAGCGCGGTCCTGTCCGCCCTCATCTACCCGGTCTTCGGGTCCTGGGCCTGGGGATCGCTCTTCAACGGCAACGGCTGGCTGGAAGGCCTGGGATTCATCGACTTCGCCGGGTCCACGGTGGTCCATTCCATCGGCGGATGGGTCGCCCTGGCCGGAGCCATCGTGCTCGGTCCCCGCATCGGCAAGTTCGGCAAGGACGGCTCGGTCCGGCCCATCCCGGGCCACAACCTGCCCCTGGCCGCCCTGGGGGTGTTCATCCTGTGGCTGGGCTGGTTCGGGTTCAACCCCGGCTCCACCACAGCGGCCAACACGGATATCGCCATGATCTTCGTGAACACCAACCTGGCCGCCGCAGCCGGAGCCGTGGCCGCCATGATCACCGCCTGGCTCAAGTTCGACAAGCCTGACGTGGGCATGAGCTTGAACGGCGCCCTGGCGGGTCTCGTGGCCATCACGGCCGGATGCGCCAACGTGTCCCCCGGCTCCTCCATCATCATCGGCCTCATCGCCGGAGTGCTGGTGGTCCTGTCGGTGCTCTTCTTTGACCGCATCAAGGTGGACGACCCGGTGGGCGCTGTCTCGGTCCACGGCGTGAACGGCGCCTGGGGCACCCTGGCCGCCGGTCTCTTCAACATGGGCGGCTTCTCCGCCGCGGTGGTGGGGGTCCAACTCCTGGGCATCGCCGTGGCCTTTGCGTGGGCCTTCGGCACGGGCTTCATCCTCTTCAAGCTCATCGCCAGCACCGTGGGCCTGCGGGTCACCCCGGAAGAGGAAATGGAAGGCCTGGACTTCGGCGAACACGGAGCCACCGCCTACCCCGACTTCCAGCACACCAGCCACATGTAGGAGGGAAGACTCGGAATGAAAACGTGGGGGAAACCCTATTTCCCACCCCGGGCCAAAAAGGGTTTCCCCCACACCCCCTTCCCAAAAACTTTTTGCATTTTCAGGATGTCGCGCCCTGCCCCCCGGAAAAACTCCCCACAGGCAAAAACCCGGAAAAAGCACCCACCCCACATCCCAGTTGCCAAAAACAAACTCCAGACCAAAAATGATGACCCTGCAACAAGTCGTCATCCCGGCGAAGGCCGGGATCCAGGGTCTTTGTAACCTATTGAAAAGACTGGACCCCGGCCTTCGCCGGGGTGACGGTTGAGAGTGGTTTCAGGACTTGTTGCAGCTTCATCAAAGATCAAAGGCCAAAAAACTCCCCCCTTTCCCAAGGGGGGGCCGGGGAGGATTCGCCCGAAACGCCGAAGCAATTCATGAAAAACACCTTGGCATAACCGGAAAATGGAGATGAAAATTTACACCCATTCAGACCCCGGCAGCTCCCTCCACCACGTCTGTTGCGCTTCGCGGCTCGGGCGGGCTGGAGTCTGGCGTTCCCAGGGCCCCAGCCTGCCGGTCTTTTAGAACTTCACCACGATGTCCTCAAAGGACTTCCTCCACTTGGGGGGCGCGAGGGTCTTGGATTTGTCGAAGTGGCCCACGGCCAGGAGGAGGGGGATCCAGTAGTTTTCCGGAATCTTGAAGGCCTGGCGCACCTTGTCGTGGTCAAAGCCGTCCATGGGGTGGGTGTCCAGGCCCGCGTCGGCGGCGGCGAGCATGACGGACATGGCGAAGAAGCCCGTGTTCTTGCAGGCGAAGGCCTGGGCCATTTCCGCCCCCCCTCCGTAGAGGCTCTTGCAGGCGTTCAGGAACCAGGCCCGCTTCTCTTCGGTCATGGAGCCCGCCCTGAGCATTTCCGCGTAGTTCCTCTCCAGGGTGGCATGGCCCTCCTTCCACCCGTCCCGGTCCGCCAGAAAAACCAAAATCACCGGCGCTTCCTCCACCTTGGCCTGATCCCAGGCCAGGGCCCGGAGTTTCTTTTTTTCCTCCGGCTCCGTGAGCACCATGACGTTCCAGGGCTGGAGGTTGAAGGAGGAGGGGGTCAAGGCCGCGGTCTCGATGACCTTTTTCAGGAGCCCCGGGTCAACGGGCCTCTTGGGATCGAAAAAATTCACCGCCCTTCGTTTTTCCATCGCCTGGGAAAATTCCATGAAGTCTTGTCCTTTCCATGACGAGCCGTGCCGGGGCTGGCGTGTGGAGGGATTTTTCCCGAAAGCCGGGAACCGGAATGGGGAGGCCGGAGGAAAAAAGGCCGCTGAAATCAAAGTAAGACAGGGCAGAAACCTGTCAAACCCTTGGGATGCCGGGAGCCCCCGGGACCAGGGAGGGGATTTCCTTTTTTTTCAAAAAGTCGTATGCCAATACACGAAGAGCCCGCGACCCTGCCCGGGTTTTCCCGGGGAAACGGCCCCCGGCCGGCCCACCCGGCCCCGGCCCTGGAAGGAACAATTCATGACGAAAGCCCTGGTCACCGGAGCGGCGGGATTCATCGGCAGCCATGTTGCGAGGCTTCTCCTGGAGGAGGGGACCGAGGTCCGGGCCCTGATCCGGCCCGGGGAGTCCTTCACGAACCTTGCAGGACTGGAGGTGGAAAGGGTGGAAGGCGACATCCTGGACCCGGCTGCCGTGGACCGGGCCATGGAGGGGGTGGACGTTCTTTTTCACCTGGCCGCCGTGTACGCCACCTGGCTGCCCGACTGGAGCGTCCTCTGGGAGGTGAACCTTCAGGGCTCGCGCAACGTCCTGTGGTCCGCCATCCGCATGGGGGTGGGCAAGGTGGTGTACACCAGCTCCATCGCGGCCGTGGGGGTGCTCCCGGGAAAGGCCCTGGCCGATGAGACCACTCCCTTCAACCAGTACGCCCTGGGCAGCCCCTACGTCCTCTCCAAGTACCTGTCCCAGCAGGAGGCCCTGGGGTTCGCGAAAAACGGCCTGGACCTCGTGGTGGTGAACCCGGCCTTCCCCTTTGGCGCGGGGGACATCGGCCCCACCCCCACGGGGCGCATCATCCTGGATTTTCTCATGGGCAAGGCCCCGGTCATCTTCCACGGAGGCGCGAACATCGTGGATGTGGAGGATGTGGCCCGGGGGCATGTCCTGGCCGCGAAAAAAGGGCGCTCCGGCGAGATCTACA
>JAHJUF010000358.1 GCA_018829095.1 Pseudomonadota bacterium
ACATCGTCGATACCCAGTCCGTGCTCGGCGGACATCGTGTACAGGGGATGAATGCCCAGGGTGTTGAACTCCGTCGCGTGGAACTCCATCTCCCGGGAGTCGATCTTGTTCACCACGTGGAACACCGACTTGCCCAGGGGCCGCACCAGGTCCAGGAGGTCCTGGTCAAAGGGCGTGAGCCCGGCCTTGCCGTCGAACATCATGATGATGGCATCGGCCTCCTCCAGGGCCCGGCGAATCTGGCCGTGAATCTGCTCCACAAAGGCGTCGGGGTCGTTTTTGGCGAATCCCCCCGTGTCCACCACGATGAACTCCCGGCCCGCGTAATCGGCCCGGGCGTAGTTCCGGTCCCGGGTCACTCCCGGGGTGTCGTACACCATGGCCCGGTGGGTGCCGGTGATGCGGTTGAACAGGGTGGACTTGCCCACGTTGGGCCGTCCCACGATTGCCACGATTGCCGCCATGATTGGCCTCGGACGAAGATGTTGGGGTCAAGGAATCCCGGCCGGGGAAGCCCCGGTTCTCGGGAACCTGATGAACCTGTCAGTATAAACCCAAATCCTTCCCCGGGCCAGGGAAAAGTCCCGGGGCAACTCCGAACTTCTACCACAGCCACGGACCGGAGGAAACCATCCCGGCCTTGACCCCACGGGGGCCGGGGTTTACCTTGGTAAAAGAATGGGGTGATCGACCGCAACAGGAAAAATTTTGACGGGAGGGCGGCCATGGACCTTCGCAGGGCGGACTTCATGGGAACCTGGTACCCGGCCACGGCCCGGGAATGCGAACTCCGGATCCGGGCCTTTCTGGAGGACGGCGTTCCGGCTCTGGAGAAGGGCGTCCTTGGCGTGGGGGGCGTGGTGCCCCATGCGGGCTGGTCCTTTTCCGGGAGCCTGGCGGCCCGGGTCCTGGCGGCCATGAAAACCGGCCCGGACCCCGACGCGGTGGTGATCTTCGGCATGCACCTGGGTCCCCGGCACCCGGCCTTCCTCACGGACAGGGGCGCCTTTGAGACCCCTTTTGGGGACCTGCCCGTGGCCCAGGACCTGGCCCAGGCCCTGGCCCGGGGTTTCCCTTTCCAGTTGGAGACCCCCGCCCGCCACGTCCAGGACAACACCATCGAGTTGCAACTGCCCTTCATCAAATATTTTTTTCCGGACACGAAGATCGTGCCCATCGGCGCGCCCCCCGTGGAGCGTTCGCTGGCCATGGCGGAATCCGTGGTGGATCTGGCCGCCCACCTGGGCCTGTCCGTCAAGGTGGTGGGCTCCACAGACCTCACCCACTACGGCCCCAACTACGGCTTTTCCCCGGCCGGGGACGGGCCTGCGGCTAAAAAATGGGTCCGGGAGGAGAACGACCGGAAGATGGTGGACCTCCTCCTTTCCCTGGAGCCGGAACAGATCATCGCCGAGGGTCTGAAAAGCAAAAGCGCCTGCTGTTCCGGCGCGGCGGCCTCGGCGGCAACGGCGGCCCGGAAACTCGGCGCGGCCAGGGGCCAGATGGTGGGCTATTACACCTCCTCCGATGTCCACCCCTCGGACAGCTTCGTGGGCTACGCGGGGATTCTTTACTAAAGGCCGGAGCGCCCCGGGAAAAGCCCCCCCTTTTCCAAAGGGGGGAGTTGGCGCGGGGGCGTCCGGGAAAGAGCCCCCCTTATCAAAGGGGGGAGTTTGTACAGGGGCGACCGACACCCCTCAAAATCACGCAAGGACCCGCCATGTGCGGAATCGTGGGACAAATCGAGAACAAAGGCCGGGTGGACCTGCCCCGGTTTCTGGCCATGCGGGCCCGGCTGCGGCACCGGGGGCCGGACGGCGTGGGGCTCTACGCCTCCCCGGACGGCTCCGCGGCCCTGGGGCACACCCGCCTGGCCCTGGTGGACCTATCCGACGCGGGCCGCCAGCCCATGGCCAACGAGGACCGGTCCCTCTGGCTCGTGGTGAACGGCGAGATCTACAACGCCCCCCTCCTGCGCCGGGAACTCGCGGACAAGGGCCACCTGTTCTCCTCCCGGTCCGACTCGGAGGTCATCCTCCACGGGTTTGAGGAATGGGGGGAAGGGGTGCTCTCCCGGCTTTCGGGCATGTTCGCCCTGGCCATTTGGGACGAAAATCGCCGCCGCCTTTTCCTGGCCCGGGACCGGTTCGGCATCAAGCCCCTTTACTGGGCCGCCACGCCGGACCGGTTCGTTTTCGCCTCGGAGGTGAAAGCCCTGGCCGTGGGGGGGCTTCTGTCCCTGGAGGTGGATTTCGCGGCGGCCTGCGACTACTTCGCCTACCGCTACGTCCCGGCCCCCAAGACCATCTGGAAGGGCGTGCACAAGCTTTCCCCGGGGCATTTCCTGTTCGTGGAGAACGGGCGGCCCCGGACGCCCAAACGGTGGTGGACCCTGCCCCTGGGCGAGCGGCGCATGCCCCGGGCCGAGGCCGCTTCCCGGATGAACGAGCTGCTGCGGGCCTCCTGCGCCGCCCATCTCCAGAGCGACGTGCCCGTGGGCGCCTTCCTCTCGGGAGGCTACGACTCCTCGGCCCTGGCCCTGACCATGGCGGATCTCCTCTACCCGGTCCGGGCCTTTTCCATCGGGTTTTCCGGCTGGGAGAAAAGCGAGCATAAGTATGCACGCCAGGTGGCCGCCGTCGTGGGGGCGGATTTGAAGGAATCCATCCTGGGGCCGGAAAGCCTGGACATCCTGGACGAGCTTTCCTGGGTGTATGACGAACCCCTTGCCGACATCTCCACCGTGCCCACCTACGAGGTCTCCCGCCTGGCGGCCGGAAACGTCAAGGCCGTGTTCTCCGGCGAGGGCGCGGACGAGCTGTTCGGCGGCTACACCTGGCACCAGGCCTATCACGAGCGCCACGGCCGCATGAGCCCTTTCGCCCGGGCAGCCGGACGTCTGGGCTTCGGGCCGGGCCGCCCGGGGGTGCCCTTTTACGCCGAGTCCATGGCCATGGGCCGGTTCGACCGCCCGGAACTTCTTCGCCTTTTGTCCCCGGAACTGGCCTCCTGCGTGCCCATGAACACGGAGTGGTTCTACCGGGACCACTACCGGCCGGAGCTTGCCCCGGTGCGGTCCATGCAACACCTGGATTTCCGCTGCTTCATGGGCGAACT
>JAHJUF010000359.1 GCA_018829095.1 Pseudomonadota bacterium
AAGTGAGCTACCTGTCCTTGGGCGAGTACGTGCACCACGGCCTGGGGGCGGCTTCCAAGGACGGCACCTGGAAGTCCTTCACCCGGGACCTGGCCGCCGACCTGGCCGAGGCCGAGCCGGGCAACGTGATCCTGGAGGTGAACCGCTTCCTCATTCGGGGCACCGGGCGGGTGGATGACGTGACCCTGTCCCCGGGCCTGGCGCCCTAACCGCCAAAGGACCGGCGACAACCAAAAACCAAGGGGAGGGTTCCCGTTTCCGGGAGCCCTCCCCTTTTTTGTTTTCGTAACGGAAGAAAACGGAGTTCGGCCAGCCTGTTGAAATGCGGCAGCTCCCCTGCCCGGCTCAGCCGGGGCAGTGTTCCTTGATGAACCGGCCGCCGTTTTCCAGGAGGCGCCGGGCCGGGCGGTAGAAGGGAGCCAGGGCCTGGGCCACGTGGATGTGGGCCAGGGGCCCCCGGTACAGGTCCAGGACCGTGTGCACCCCGTATTCCCGGGCCCGGGCTGCCAGGCGCTCGGCGTCGGACCGTAGGGGTTCTCCCCTTCCAGCGGCCACGTACAGGGGCGGGAGGCCGGAAAAATCCCCGTACACCGGGGAAAGGAACGGATGGGCCGGGTCGTGCTCCCCCTTGTACAGGCCGGCCAGGTAGCCGCAGGCCAGGTTGGCCATGTCCGGCAGGAACCGGTCCACGATGGGGAACCGCCGGGGATGGGCCGTGAGATCCACCCAGGGGCTCATGAGGCAGGCGGCCCCGGGCATGGGGTCCCCGGCCGCAGAAAGGGCCAGGAGCAGGGCCACGCACAGGCCGCCGCCCGCCGAATCCCCGGCCAGGGCCACCTTTTCCGGGGGAACCCCCGTGGAAAGGAGGTGGCGGTACCCCGCCAGGGCGTCGGCCAGGGCCGCCGGGAAGGGGTCCTCGGGCGGGCGGCGGTACTCGATGAACATGGCCCGGGCCGCGGACGCCTTGCAAAGGCTCGCCACCAGGGAACGGTGGGACCGGGCGCTCCCGGTGAGGAACCCGCCCCCGTGGAGGTAGTAGAGAGTCCGCTCCGAGCCGTCCTCCCAGCCCCGGACCCACCGGGCCGGTACGCAGCCCGCCCGGAACGCCTCGAAACGGGTTCCACGGGGAATGGGAAAAAGCGCCGTGGCGGACTCCAGGAGATACCGCTGGGCCCGGACGGAATAGGGACGATAGTTGAACAGATGGGGCAGAAAGGGCCGGAGGGGATTTCTCTTTGTCTTTTCCATGTTTTTCATCCTGGAAAAAATCGAGCGATTGCTCTATTTTCATTACCACAATCCCGGACCCTTGACCAGACGCGGCAGCGTTTTGCCCCTGGCGGGCCAGATCCGGGGATAGGGAGTACTCAAAGAATAATCATTCGCAACGAGGAGATCATGAGCGAAAATCCCCTAGGCGTCATCCTGAATCCGAAAAGCGTGGCCATGGTGGGGGCTTCCAACAACCCCGCCAAGATGGGCACCCTCCAGTTCCTGAACATCCGTTACGGCGGCTACAAGGGCGAAATTCTGTGCGTGCACCCCACGGAAAAGCAGGTGTTCGGCCTGCCCGCCTATGCCCAAATCTCCGACCTTCCTTTCGCGCCGGAACTGGCCATGCTGGTTGTGCCCACCAAACTGGTGCCTGAAATGCTCGAGGACTTCGGCCGCCTGGGCACCCGCCACGTGGTCATCATCACGGCGGGGTTCTCGGAGACCGGCGACGCGGGAAAGGACCTCCAGGCCCAAATCCTGGACATCGCGGCCAGGTACGGCATGCGCTTTCTGGGCCCCAACTGCATGGGCATCATCAATGCCCACGCCCCGTTCAACGCCACGGTGACGCCGCTGAGCACACCGCCGGGCCACTTCTCCCTGGCCTCCCAGAGCGGCACGTACGTGGCCCAGACCCTAGGCTACCTGGCCCGGCGGGGCATCCGGATGGGCAAGGCCATCAGCGTGGGCAACGAGGCATCCATCGACCTGGTGGACTGCCTGGAATACCTGGGGGCGGACCCGGAAACCAAGGCCATCGGGCTCTACATCGAGTCCATCCGCCGCCCCCGGGAGTTCCTGGCCGCGGCCCGGAAAATTTCCAGGGACAAGCCCATCGTGGCCCAGTACGTGGGCGGCACCCAGGCCGGAGCCCGGTCCGGGGCCAGCCACACAGGGGCCCTGGCCGGAAACGAGCAGGTCTATGACGGGCTTTTCGCCCAGGCCGGGGTGATCCGGGTGGCGGGCATTGAGGACATGTACCGGTTCGGCAGCGCCCTGGCCAGTCTGCCGCCCCTTCCCGGGCCGCGCATAGCCATTCTCACCAACTCCGGCGGACCGGGAACGGCCATGGCCGACGCCTGCGAGCGGGGCGGGCTCTCCGTGCCCGAGCTTTCCCCAATGACCCAGGAAAAACTCCGGGCGCTTTTGGCCCCCCACGCCAGCGTGAAGAACCCCGTGGACCTCACCTTCCACGTGGACATGACGCTTTTGACCCAGGAGCTTCCCAGAATCCTTTTGGAATCCGACGACGTGGACGCCCTGCTCATCCACGGCATCATGAGCACCGGCTGGGCGGAAATGGCCTTTCCCGTGTTCCACAAGGCGTTCGGCATTTCCTACGAGGAGTTGGAAAAGGGTTTCAAGGTGGATCTCTCGGCCCTCATGGACATGCCGGAGAAGTACGGCAAACCCCTCTGCCTGTCCACGTTCATGGACCCGGCCACGGATCAGGCGGCCCGGACGTTCATGGAACACGACATCCCCGTGCTCGACGCCCCGGAAAAGGCGGCCCGGACCCTGGCCGCCCTCTGGGCCCATCATGGCATCCGGGCCCGGGCCCAGGACGAGGCAAAGCTGTCCGAAACGCCCCCCGAGGCCACGGCGCTCCTGGCCGCGGCCGGGCCCAACGGCATGGACGAGCATCTGGCCAAGCGGGTCATGGCCGCCTGGGGCATCCCGGTCTGCCGGGAAGAGGTGGCAAAAACCGGGGACCAAGCCGAGGCGGCAGCCGAAAAAATCGGATTCCCCGTGGCGGTGAAGGCCCTGTCCGCTGAAATCTCCCACAAGACGGAACGCGGGCTGGTGCACCTTTCCCTGGCGGACGCCGGGGCCGTGCGCCAAGCCTTCGCCGCCATCCGCGCCGAGGCCGGGGATGTTCCGGTTCTGGTGGCCGAAATGCTCCCCACGGCCCGGGAGTTCATGGCCGGGGTGACCCGGGTGCCGGGCTTCGGGCCCGTGGTCCTGTTCGGCCTGGGGGGCATCCAGGCCGAGGCCCTGGGCGACCGGGCCGTGCGCCTGGCGCCTCTCTCCCACGGCGAAGCCCTGGAACTCGTGCGCTCCATCCGGGGCCGCGACCTCCTGGGCGCCTTCCGGGGCATGGAACCCGTGGACGAGGAAAGCCTCGCCAGCCTCCTGATCAACCTGGGCAACCTGGCAACCGCCACCCCGGGCATCCAGGAAATCGACGCCAACCCCATCCTCATAAAAAACGGCCGCCCCGTGGTGGCCGATGCCCTGTTCGTGCCGGGGGAGTAGGGCATGGGAAATCAAACGCTGAGGGACCTTTGTTTTCCCCGAAAAAAAAGGTCCCTCAGCGCGCCCTCCAAAAAAATCCACGCCCTCTCCTGTCCATTGCAGAAAACCTTCCCGCCCCGAACGTCCTGAAAACACCCTCTGATTTGGGCCGAATTTCTATATAATATCCTGATATTATTAATATTCAAGGACAATCAGGCATCCACGGGACTTCATTGGCAAAAACAAGGACTTGACACTTGCTATTAGCATGATATGCTTACAGCAAATATCCGCCAGGGAGCAAGTTCATGGAAGACGACAAGAGGGAAAACGACAAGGACGAATTGGTCCGAAGAAGCCGCAAGGCATTCACCCGCCTGGCCCGTTTCGTGGCTCAACTGATGAGGGAGCAGCTCGCATGCGGCCCGGTGACCGTGCAGCAGTGTTACACGCTGGAGGCCCTGGCTGAACGGCCCCTTTCCATGAACGTGCTTGCCGCCGAGGTGGCCCTTCACCAAAGCACATTGAGCCGGATCGTGGAAAAACTGGAGAAGCAGGGCCTGGTGGAACGGGCGCGGCTAGCGGAAAACCAGCGAATGGTCGAGGTGCGCCTCACGGAAAATGGACGGGAGGTTCACCGCTTCCTGGATTCGGAATGCAACCGGATGATTTCGGGCCTTCTGGATCTCGTCCCCCTGGAGCGTCGTGCGGCCCTGTTGGAATCCCTGGAGGAAATGACGCGCATCCTGGACCCGAAGATCCGGGAGTTCCGGAAGCTTCTCGCTCAATGCTGCTCGCCTGGAAAAGAAATCCCGTGCGATCCATGACCCTAAAC
>JAHJUF010000360.1 GCA_018829095.1 Pseudomonadota bacterium
AGATCGGAAAGGAGGCTATCGGAGCCCGGCCAGGGACTGGAGCACCAGGGCTGCCAGGGAGGGGGCAAGTGGCGCGGCCGCCAGGGCCGGAGGGGAGGCCAGGCCGGCGGTGGACTGGAGGATGAGCACCAGGTCGGCCAGGGTCCGGAACCCGTCGTTGTCCGCGTCCCCCGGCAGCGGGCCCGAGGCCAGGGTGTAGGTGTTGGCGCCGTAGGGAAGGATTTCCGCGGTCACGGTCCCCGGGGCGGCCAGGGCAAAGGAGATCTCCTCGTCATCCGTGATGGACTCGCTTTTCAGGACCTGGCCGTTGGGCAGGCGCAGCCAGAGGTCCAGGTCCCCGTCCTGGTGGGCGAAGCGGATGGCCACGGTCTGGGGCCCGGCCGGAACGGTGAAGGAGAAGAAGTCCAGATCGTTGGCCTCGAGTCCCCCCTGCTCCAGGGGCCAGGAGAGGGGCGCGGCATGCTCCGGGGAATCGTTGTCCTCAAAGGGGTCGTCCGTGTCGTCCACAACGGTGGTGGGGGTTCCTCCGGCCGCGAAGTCGGCGTAGGTGATTTTGTCCGAGGGCAGGATGCCGGCCCAGTTGATCCACAGGGGGTCCGTGGCCCCCCAGGCGTCCGAGGTCCAGGTGCTCTGGACCAGGAGCCAGTCTGCGGTGGTGTGGATGGGGGGCGGGTCGGGAAGGTCCAGAGTGGATGGGGCCTTCTGGCGGAAGTACCCCATGGCCGTGATGTCGTGGTTGTCGAAGTCGCCGGGGGTCCCGTCGTTTTCGAAATATCGGACCGTGCTCCAGGTGCCGAAGACCCCCGGCCCGTGGGCATCCAGGGCGGCGGCGATATCCAGCATGGGCAGGGGGTCGTTTTGCAGCCTGGATTTGTAGCTCAGGGTGAAGGCCGCCCCGGGATCAATGGCTTGCAGCATCTGGGGGAGAACGGCCTGGGCGTTGTCCCAGTCCGTGTCGTCCATGCCGTCTCCTACTCCGTCTCCGCCCGGAGGGTACACATCGGTGCCCAGCACATCCACGATGGCCCAGACCAGGGCCCAGATGCCCTCGAAATTTTCCGCCATGAGGTTCCCGCCCCAGGGCACGAACCGTTTCCATTGGGTGGTGTACCCGTTGGTGTCGTACCAGCCCAGGACCATGGCGATGGCGGTTTCGGAGCACACGGCGGGGAGGTCGCTCTGGTTGTAGGCGGGCACGTCCTCGTACAGCACGTCCGCGGCCGCCGGGGCGGGCAGGGTCGCCAGGGCCAGGGCCAGGAGGACGGTTACGAATCGAGGAATTCGGTCCATTGGGCAAGTACCTCCCGGCGAAGCTCCGGGGACGGTTCGGGTTCGGGTTCGGTTTTGGCCGGGGCCGAGAATCCCGTGTACACGGCCTTGCGGGCGAGATCCACGTAGAGGGGCTTGCCGTCGGCGGCGCGAAACTCGAAGCCCGTGGCCAGGATGTCCATGGAATAGGCCCGGACCAGGGTGAAGGGCCCCTGGTCCGGCAGCTTGGCGGCCAGGAGGGAGGCGGCCGGGGTCTCCAGGGAGAACTCGTCCGGCAGGCCTTCCCGGAAGGTCCTCACCGGCGGGCCGGAAAAGTCCGCCGAGGTCTCCAGGGTGAAGAACCGGCCGGGAAGGGGCGGGGGCATTTGAGCAACGGACCCGGCGGGCCCGGCGGCTTCCCGGGCCGTCCAGGCCTCCCGGACCCGGCGGCGCACCTCTTCCAACGCCGGGACCTGGCCCGGGCCATCGTAAAACACAAAGGCCCAGGCCGCACGGCGGCCCGCGACGTCCTCCCGGGAGAGGCGGGTGAAGAGCCGGGCCCGGGGGCGGCTTTTTGCCACATGGGCCGTGACCAGGCCGGAGAGTTCGTCCGGGGAGAAGAATTTGCCATAGGCCAGGCGGGTCACCCGCTCCGTCTCCGGGGCCGCGTCCGCGCCCTGGGAGAGGACATAGACGGCCGTGACCCGGTTCCCGGTGAAGGACAGGGCGTAGCGGCCCGGAACCAGGGCCTCCACGGCCTTGTCCATGGGCAGGTCCGTGACCCGGGCAGAGAGCTTTTCCTCCCGGGCCGGGCCGGCCACCCAGGAAAAGACCCCGGTGGCCTCGGACAGGGCCGCGAACACCTGGCCCGCAGTCCGGCCCCGGGCGTCCACGCTCACCCGGCCGTTCTCCACGGCCACCCTCACGGGCTCCCCATCCCGGGCCGCAACCGGAGCTGCCAGGGCCAGGAACAGGGCCAGGGCGATGAGTCCATGGGGGCGGATGGCTCGGTTCATGGGCGCGAAGGTCCGGGTTCCGGGATTTGGGGAAAAGGCCGGGGCATCCGTTGATGGCGGCTTCTCAAGAAGGTTCCCATTCCAGCGGGGTCCCGCAAGGGGGCGGACGCGTTTTTCATCCGCCGGGCGCCGGGTCCGGGCGTCTGCCCCGAGGGCTCCGTCCGGAATCAGGGATCTTCGGGCGGGTCCGGCTGGCAGGTTCCGTCCAGGATTTCCCGGATCTTGCCCGAGAGCTTGTGGATATTGAAGGGCTTCTGGATGAATCCGGCGCAACCCTTGTCCAACAGGGATCGGGCCTGGCTCTCCAGGCTGTAGCCCGAGGCCAGGAGCACCCGGACGTTGGGGTTTTCGTCCAGGAGGGCGCGGAAGGTCTCCCCGCCGGAGAGCCCCGGCATGATCATGTCCAGGATCACCAGGGAGATGCCGTCTCCGTACTCCCGGTAGAGCTTCACGGCCTGGGCCCCGCTCCTGGCCTCCAGGACCTTGTAGCCCATGGCTTCCAGCATCTCCTTGCCCACCTTCAGGATGGTTTCCTCGTCATCCACAAGAAGGAGGGTCTCGGTGCCCTTCGCAAGGCCTTCCCGCTTGTCCCGCATGCGGTCCACGGGCTTTCCCGAGGCCGGGAGGTGGATGGAGAAGGCCGCCCCCTTGCCGGGCTCGCTCGTGACCTCCACGAAGCCCCCGTGGTTCTTCACGATGCCGTACACGGACGACAGGCCCAGGCCCGTGCCCCGGCCCCGTTCCTTGGTGGTGAAGAAGGGCTCGAACACCCGCTTCCGGGTTTCCTCGTCCATGCCCATGCCCGTGTCCCGGATGCTGATGACCGTGAAGGGCCCGGGCAGCACCTCCCGGGTCCGGGCGGTTTCCTCGTCCAGGGTCTCGTTGGCCGTGGTGACGAAGAGGTCCCCGCCGCCGGGCATGGCCTGCCAGGCGTTGATGTACAGGTTCAAAAGGGCCTGCTCGATCTGGCCCCGGTCCGCCTCCACGGTCCACAGATCCCGGGCGTAATCCCCGTGGATGACGATCTCCTTCCGGGTGCGGCCAAACAGGCGGTTCTGGTCCCGGACCACCTGGTTCAGGTCCACGGCCGTCACCTCGTACTTGCCCCCCCGGGCGAATCCCAAAAGCTGGCGGGTGAGCCCCGCGCCCGAGGTCACGGCGTTCTCGATGTTTTTAAGCCGGTCGTAGTTCGCCTCTCCGGGCTCGATGTCCAGAAGCATGAGGGAGGCATAGCCCTGGATGCCCATGAGGAGGTTGTTCACATCGTGGGCCACGCCCCCGGCCAGCGTGCCGATGGCCTCCATCTTCTGGGCCTGGGCCAGGCGGCTCTCCATCTCCTTGGCCTTGGACACGTCCCGGACGTTGACGATGACCCCCTGGGGGCGGCCCTCGGCGTCGGAGTAGACAGCCCCGCTCATGGACACGGGGACCGCGCGGTTGTCCAGGGTGCGGCGCACGCCCTCCACCCCGGAGAGGACCTGGCCGGACATGATCCGGTCGAACAGGTCCCGGGCCTCGCCATCGTTCTCCGGGAGCACGAAATTTTTCATCCGCTTGCCGAAAACTTTTTCCAGTTCATAGCCGAACACCCGGGTGAACTCCTGGTTCAGGAACTGGACCCGGCCCTGGGGGTCGTAGATGACCACCGGGTCGGGGTGGGCCGTCAAGACCGCCCCGTAGCGCTCCTCGCTCTCGGCCAGGTCCTGGTTGGCCTGGATCCGGGCGGCGATTTCCGCCCGCAGGCGCCGGTCCCGTTCCTGGATGGCCTCGGCCATGTTGTTGACGCCCGTGAATATCTCGTTCAGGTCCTTTTGGGGCGCGGGGGACAGCCGGTGGCCGTACTCCCCTTGGGCCAGCTTGCCGATGCCCCGGCTCATTTCGGCCATGGGCTTGTTCAGGAGCTTTTTTAGGACCAGGAGGTTGCCCAGGTAGATGGCGGCCAGCAGGAGGAAAATGGTGAGCACCACAAAGAGGAGGACGTCTTCCCGGATGCGCTGGATGGGAAGGTCCGAGAAAATCAGGCGCACGGACCCCACCTGGAAACCCTGGTGGAAGATGTTCCGGGAATAGGAGAAGGTCCGGCCCCGTCCGGCCCCGTTGCCGGAATCCCTCTCGAACAGGATGCTCCCATCCTTGTCCGTCACCCGAAGGGTGACGATGTCCTCGGACCGGAGGGCGGATTGGGCGATGTGTCTGACCGTGGCCTGGTCGTAGTTCCACAGGGGGATGACCAGGATGTCGGCCAGGTGATCCGTGATCTGGCCTGCCACCCGGTCCAACTCCTCCTCGGAATGGCTCACCAGATACCAGTAGTTCAGGGCTCCCAGGCTCCCCACCACCAGGATCACCAAAAGGGCAAGGACCAGGGAGAGATCCCCGGTGACGGTGCGTCGGCCCTGGAGAAATTGGCTCATGGCTCGGCCGCTTTCTGCCCCTCCGGGGCCGGGGCGTCCTCCAGGCCGGGGTTCTGGGCCAGGAAAACCTCGTCATAGGCCCGGGTCAGCCATTCCCTGGATTCGGGAGGCAGCCATTGCTCCATGATGGCCCGGTAGGCCGGGGTGGGTCGCTCCTGGACGAGGATCTCGTTCACCCGGCCGATGAGTTTCCGGCCCCAGGGGGTGTCGGGGGCGGCCACATGGCCCAGGATGTAGGGCTCGGCCTCGGTGAGGGCCAGGGTGGTGACGCGGTCCTCCACGCCCTGGGACACGGCCAGGAAGCGGGCCTCCCCGGGGCAGGCCAGGAATCCGTCCAGGCGGCCGGAAAGGAGCATGCGGAAAAGCCCCGGGCAGGAGTCCGTGCCCTGGTAGCAGTACAGGCTCTTCTCTCCCTCGTGCCGGGCCAGGACCCGGTCCGGCCCGGTGCCGTAGGAACGCGTCCGGATCATCCCCAGGCTGAGGTCCGGCATGCCCAGCGCACTTTCCAGGGAGACCGGGTCCCCGGCAGGGAAACGGTCCCGGTTCTTTTTCAGGAGGACGATTCGGGGGGAACCGGCCAGGAGGGAAGGGACGGAAAAGGTCATGAACCCCTCCCGCTGGCTGGTGCGCATCAGGGCCACGGAGGCCACGTTCTCCCCCTGGGCGAACAGGGCCATCTTCCGGGGGGTGTTGGCCGCGATGCGTTCGTGGCGGTACTCGGGCAGGCGGGAGATCAGGAGTTCCAGGACCTGGTCGGCCATGCCCCGGCCCTTGTAGGGTCCCTCGGTGATGTAGAAGGGCGGGAAGTCGCTGTAAAGCCAGAGCACCGTGTTTTTGTCCTGGTGGGCGGGGCAGGGTGCGGCGGCGGCCAGGACGATCCATGCCGCGCAAAGCGCGGGCAGCAGTCTTTTCATGCCATCCTCCCGGAGGCCGAAGGCCGCCCGCGGGCGTTTCAGGCTGCGCTGCTTGGGTGAAAAACCGCACCGGGCACGGGAGAGAATTTTTTCGGGAGTCGGCCCGGCCGGGTCCGGCACCATCTATGGGAACCCAAGAAACAAAGATAACACCGGATACCTGGCTTTACAAACGGATGGAGCCGCAAGAGAGCCAATTTACAGAAAATATCGGGTTTTGACCAGGGTTTTTCTCGCATTGCCGGACCGGGGTGACCGTGAACCGCCCGGGGGGGCTATGCCGGACGGTTTTTCCGGCGGTAATACCTTCTTCCATGGGCGTTCTGGTAGGCCCAGGCCAGGCGGATGAGCCAGGGGATGCGGGGGATCCAGAACCGGTCCGGCACGGGCGACCGGGGTTCGATCCTTCCCGGGGTCACCTCGGCCAGGATGAATCCCTCCCCCTCCTGCCGGGTCCGCCGGGCCAGGACCCGGCCATGGGCGTCCACGATCTGGGTTTCCCCCAGGAAATGGCTGTCGTAGGGAAAGCCCGGGACCAGGGGCAGGCGGCCGGAAAAGCGCCCGGCGTGGGCCGCGTGGATCACCGGGGCCCCCACCATCCGGGCCAGGGCGGCCGGGGTGGCTTCCATGATGCGTTCCATGCGGGCGGCCAGGGCCGGGGAGAACCCCGGGAGCCGCTTTTCCGGCAGGCTCCACCAGCACGAGCCCCCCACCACCAGGTCCACCCGGCCACAAAGCCGCCGGGCCGTGCGGCTCCGCACCATCTCCCAGCACATGGCCACGCCCGCAGCCCCCACGGGGGTGTCGAACAGCCCGTCGTCCGAGCCCCCCACGTAGTAGGCGTTCTCCCACATGGTGGGCTGGTCCTTGTCGTGGAACCGGCTGGTGCCGTCGGGCAGGGCCAGGATGAACCGGTTCACGCAGTCCGCCCCCAGCCGGGCGATGAAGGATCCCCCCACCACGCCCCCGTGGATTCTGGCCAGGTCCAGGAGCAGCCGGGCCGGCTCGCCGTCCACGGGCCGGGCCGCCTGGTCCATCTTCGGTGAAAAGCCCATGGCCGTGGGGAAGAACTCGGGCAGGATCACCCACTCGGCCCCGGCCTCGAAAGCCGCCTTGACCAGCCGCCGGGCGCTTTCGAGGTTGGCGTCCACGTCTCCCAGCGCAGTTTCCATCTGGATGGCGGCGATCTTCATGGGTATCCTATGGGTCGCGCGGATGATCCAAAAAAAGATAAGAAGCTAAACAAGATGACCCTGCAACAAGTCGTCATCCCGGCGAAGGCCGGGATTCAGGGTCTTTGTAACCTAGTGAAAAGACTGGACCCCGGCCTTCGCCGGGGTGGCGGTTGAGAGTGGTCTCAGGACTTGTTGCCGCTTCATCAAACAAAAAAGAAATCCCCCCTGCCCCCCTTTTTCAAAGGGGGGGGCGGCTTGGGCGTTTTTCAAAGGGGGGAACCCGCCTGGACCGTTTCCGCCGGACGAACCAAATCCTTTCAAAACTTCACCTGGGGCAAAGCCCGGTCGCCCGGGTCCTCGATCTCAAAAAAGTCCATGCGGGAAAAGTGGAACAGGGAGGCCAGGATGTTGGTGGGCACGGCCTCCACGGCGATGTTCAGGTTCCGGGCGGCCCCGTTGTAATATCGCCGGGCGAGTTGGATCTGCTCCTCCACCCCGGCCAGCTGGCCCGAGAGGTCCAGGAAATTCTGGTTGGCCTTCAAGTCCGGGTAGGCTTCGGCCACGGCCAGGATGCCCCCCAGGGCCCGGGAGAGTTCGTTCTCCACGGCCTCCTGCTCCTTCACCGTCCCGGCGGCCAGGCTCTTTTGCCGGAGTTGGGTGACCCGGGTCAGGAGCTTCTGCTCGTGGGCCGCGTAGCCCTTCACCGTCTCCACCAGGTTGGGGATGAGGTTCACCCGGCGTTTCAGCTGGACGTCCACCCCGCTCCATGCCTCCTGGGCCATGTTCCGGAGCCGCACCAGCTTGTTGTAGGCGACAACCATCCAGATGCCCAGAAGGGCCAGGGAGGCGGGGATCATCAGGAGAGGGATCATGGGAACTCCTTTCAGCCAGGAATCCTGCGTAACATCGGGCAGCTAGTTTTCCACCTTCACCAGCAGGTACAGGTCTCCCCGGCCCTCGCCGGTGAGGCGGCCCTTTCCCCGGACCCGGAGGCGGCTGTTGGGCAGGGTGTTGGGGGGCACGGTGACCATGAGCTTCTCCTGGCCCCGGCCCGTGTCCACGTTCACCTCCACCCGGCGGCCGAGCGTGAGGTCCTTTGGGGAGAGGTGGAGGTGGTACAGGAGGTCCCCCGGGTCCCGCTGGATGGGGGGCCCCAGGAGGAGATCCGCCATCTTGCGCCCCACCCGGTGGAGGAGCCCGTTCCGGGGGCGGTTGTCCACGGCCGGGCGGCCGATCATGATTTCCTTCCACATGGCGGCCAGGGGCCCCAGGATGAGGAGTCCCCCCAGGAGGATGCCTCTGCCCCCGAAGAAGACCCGGTCGAAGAACTGGCGGTCCGTGCGGTACCCCGCCCTTTCGAATTCGGCGAAGAGGTCCGTGAAGATGCGGGACAGGCGGGGGTTGGAAAAGAGGTCCCGGAAGATTTCGTCGCGGGAGAAGTCGAAGCCCGGGGCGGAGAAGCCCGTGGCCCGGGCAAAGTCGTAGCTGGTCTTCCGGGCCGGGTCCATGAGCACGGCGTAGGCCTCGGAGATCTCCTTGAACCGCTCCTCGGCCGCCGGGTCGCCGGGGTTTTTGTCCGGGTGGTGGCAAAAGGCCAGCCGCCGGTAGGCCCGCTTGATCTCGTCGGAGTCCGCTGTGCGGGTAACCTCCAGGATTTCGTAGTAATCCTTTACCGTGGCCACGTGATGTCCCTTTTGCGGCAAAGGCCCGGGGGGGCCGGTGAAAACGCAGGGTTCCGCCACCTGTTTATAACAGTCCCCCGGGACTGTCAAAGGCGTCCGGCTTGCTTTGGCCGGTCCGGGCGGGTATGCTGATGGGGAACGTTGCGGGACGGGCCTTTTCCCGAAAGGCGCAAGGCGGCCCCGCTGATTTTTCCGAGCCATCCAAGGAAAGGAGAAGGGAAGGGCGGCCTTGGGCCGGCTTTCCCGGCCAAAGCGAATGATTCGAGTCACCTGCCTGGGGGCCTGCGGCGGAGTCACGGGCTCCAATTACCTTGTGGAAACCAGCCGGGGAGTGAAGATGCTGGTGGACTGCGGCCTGTTCCAGGGCGGTAAGGACGCGGAGCGGCAAAACTGGGAGCCCTGGGGCTTCAACCCCGGTGAGATCAAGACCCTGGTGCTGACCCACGCCCATATCGACCATTGTGGCCGGGTGCCCAAGCTGGTGGCGGACGGATTCTCCGGGACCATCCTGGCCACGCCCCCCACGGTGGAGCTTTGCCGTATCCTGCTCCTGGACTCGGCCCACATCCAGGAGAACAACGCCGGTTGGCAGACCCGGAGGAACCGGCGGAGCGGGAGGAAGGAGGTCCAGCCCCTGTACACGATCCGGGATGCGGAGGAAAGCCTCTCCCGGTTCTCCGCCATGGAGCGGGACCAGATCCGGGAGGTGGAGCCCGGGGTCAAGATGCGGTTCCGCAACGCGGGCCATATCCTGGGGTCCTCCATCCTGGAGCTTTGGCTGGATGACGGGGAGCAGGAAGTGAAGGTGGTGTTCTCCGGGGACCTGGGCAAGGATGACCAGCTCATCGTCCGGGACGCCCACGAGGTGTACGAGGCGGATTACGTGTTCGTGGAGTCCACCTACGGCGACCGCCTCCACCGCTCGTTCCCGGATTCCAAGAACGAACTCCTGGAAGCCATTCTCCACGCCTATGAAAATGGCGAGAAGACCATGATCCCCTCCTTTGCCGTGGAGCGGACCCAGGAGATCATCTACGTCCTTTCCGAGTTCCACCGGGAAGGCAAGCTGCCGGATATCCCCATCTACCTGGACAGCCCCCTGGCCATCAAGGCCACGGAGATCTTCCGCAAGAACCGGAAGTACTGGGACGAAGAGGCCCAGGAGATCATACGCCAGGGCCACGACCCCCTGGACCTGCCCAACCTGAAGTTCACCCCCGACACCGCCCAGTCCATCGCCATCAACGAAAAATCCGGGCCGGCCATCGTCATCGCGGGCAATGGCATGTGCACGGCCGGGCGCATCAAGCACCACCTGAAACACAACCTCTGGCGCCCCGGCGCCTCCCTGGTTATCGTGGGGTTCCAGGCCCAGGGCACCACGGGACGGCGCATCGTGGAGGGGGCCAGGACGGTGAAAATCTTCCAGGAGGACGTGGCTGTCCAGGCCAAGGTCTACACCATCGGCGGGTTCTCCGCCCACGGCGACCAGGCGGACCTCCTGGAGTGGATCGGCCATTTCGGCGAGAGCAGGCCCAGGGTGTTCCCCGTCCACGGCGAAGCCGGGGCCAAGATGGTTTTCGCGGAGAAGATCCGGGAGAAGTTCGGCCTGGAGGTCCACATTCCCCGGCTTCGGGAGTCTTTGCTCCTGAAACCCCGGGAGGTGAAGGTGGAGTCCCCGGGCGTGGAGCTTTCCGACGTCCCGACGCCCGACACGCTGCACAACCTCCTGGTGGAGATGGAGAACACCATTCGGAGCATCAAACGCCAGGCGCCCGAGCGGTTCAAGGACGTCAAGGACGGGGACCACGATCTGGAGCGCCTTCAGTTCATCCAGGAGGAGCTGGCCGGGATCGCCCGGGACCGGAAGTAAGGGAGCGGCCGCCCCCCGGCGGGCGGCGCGACGAGGTTTTCCGCCATGGCCCAGGACGACCCGGGATACAAGATCCGAGAGGAGGAAGATGGAGGCCTGATCCTCCTTCTTTCCGGCCCCCTGGACCGCCGGGCCCACGACACCTGGTACGTCGAACTGGCCCGGCTGGTGAAAAAGAAAAAGCCGGCAAGCCTGGCCCTGGACCTCTCGGGCGTCACGGCCCTGGACGATTATGGGGCCCTGGTGATCCTGGGGCTCCGCCGGGCCGCCGGGGCGGAGCGGGGCTGCCGGTTTCTGGACGCTCCGGGGCCGGTGGCCGAGGTTCTGGAACTGCTCCAGCTTTCCAGCCTGTGCGAGGCCCCGGCCCTGGCCGGGAAGGGCCGGGAGGACCCCATCACCGCCATGGGGAGCCGGACTCTGGAAGCCTTTTCCGGGGCCGCCGAGGGGGTCCGGTTCACGGGCCAGCTCTTTTTTTCTCTGTTGTACGCCCTTCTCCATCCCTGGCGCATCCGCTGGGGCGACGTGATTTTTTCCATGCGCCGGGTGGGGGTGGACGCCGTGCCCATCGTGGGGCTCATC
>JAHJUF010000361.1 GCA_018829095.1 Pseudomonadota bacterium
CTGCGCCTGCCCGACGGCACGGTGAAGGCCCTGGTGGAGGGCAAGCAGAGGGGCCGCATCGTGAACTTCATGCCCCCGGAGAACCACTTCCAGGTGGAAGTCGAGGTCCTGGCCGAGGCATCCATGGGCCGGGCCGAGTCCGAGGCCATGATGCGGACCATCCTGGAGACCTTCAAGGCCTACTCCAAGATCAACAAGAACATCCCCAAGGACCTGTCCACCTCCATCTCGGCCATCACGGACTCCTCCCAGATGGCGGACACGGTGGCGGCCCATTTCAACTTCAAGATCGAGGACAAGCAACAGCTCCTGGAGACGGTCGATATCTTCGACCGCCTCACCCTGCTTCTGAGGCTCATGCGCACCGAGATCGAGATCCACGAGATGGAGCACAAGATCAAGGGCCGGGTGAAGGAGCAGATGGAGAAGACCCAGCGCCAGTACTACCTGAACGAGCAGATCCGGGCCATCAAGAAGGAAATGGGCTCTGATGACGAGGCCGCCGGGGAGATGGATGAGCTGGAAAAGCGCATCAAGAAGAAAAAGATGCCCAAGGAGGCCGCAGGCAAGGTGCGCCAGGAGTTCAAGAAGCTGAAGCTCATGAGCCCCATGAGCGCCGAGGCCACGGTGGTGAGAAACTACATCGACTGGCTTCTCAGCCTGCCCTGGCTGGAGAAAAGCAAGCTCCGGAACGACATCGAGGAGGCCGAGCGCATCCTGGACGAAGACCACTACGGCCTGGAGAAGCCCAAGGAGCGCATTCTGGAGTATCTGGCTGTCCAGGTCCTGGTGAAGAAGATCAGGGGCCCCATTCTCTGCCTGGTGGGCCCTCCGGGTGTGGGCAAGACCTCGCTGGCCAAGTCCGTGGCCCGGGCCACCAACCGGGAGTTCGTGCGCCTGTCTTTAGGCGGCGTGCGGGACGAGGCCGAGATCCGGGGCCACCGCCGGACCTACATCGGCGCCTTGCCGGGCAAGATCATCCAGTCGCTGAAGAAGGCCGGCGTGAGCAACCCGGTCATGTGCCTGGACGAGGTGGACAAAATGAGCATGGATTTCCGGGGCGATCCCTCTGCGGCGCTTCTGGAGGTCCTGGACCCGGAACAGAACAACGCGTTCAACGACCATTACCTGGACTGCGACTACGACCTGTCCGACGTTCTCTTCATCACCACGGCCAACACCCTGCCGGAGATTCCGCTGCCCCTCCAGGACCGGATGGAGATCATCCGTATCCCGGGCTATACGGAGCATGAGAAGTTCCATATCGCCCGGGGCTTCCTGGTCCCCAAGCAGGCCAAGACCAACGGGCTTTCCGAGGAGAAGATCCAGTTCTCGGACAACGCCATCTACGAGATCATCCGCCACTACACCCGGGAGGCCGGGGTGCGGAACCTGGAGCGGGAAATCGCCTCGGTGGACCGCAAGGTGGCGCGTCAGGTGGTGAAGGAAAAAACGGATGACCCCATCCGGATCACGGCCCAGACCATCGCGAAGCTCCTGGGCCCGCCCCGGTTCCGGTACGGCCAGCTGGAGGAAAAGGACCGCATCGGCCTGGTTACCGGGCTCGCGTGGACCCAGATGGGCGGCGTGATCCTTTCCGTGGAGACGGTGGTCATGCCCGGCAAGGGCGAGGTCACCGTGACGGGCCAGTTGGGCGACGTGATGAAGGAATCCTCCCAGGCGGCCATGTCCTACGTGCGCAGCCGGTCGCTGCGCCTGGGCCTGGACACGGACTTTTACAAGAAGTGGGATATCCACCTCCACATTCCCGAGGGGGCCATCCCCAAGGACGGACCTTCGGCCGGCATCACCATGTGCACAGCGCTCGTGTCCGTGCTCACCAACCGCCCCGTGCGCCGGGAGGTGGCCATGACGGGAGAGATCACCCTCCGGGGCCGGGTGCTGCCCATCGGCGGCCTGAAGGAGAAGATCCTGGCGGCCCACCGGGCGGGGATCAAGACCATCCTTATCCCCGGGGAAAACGAGAAGGACCTGAAGGACATTCCTGCCAAGATCCTGAAGGCGGTGAAGATCCTGCCGGTGGAGCACATGGACCAGGTGCTCCAGTACGCCCTGGTGCTCAAGGAGGGCGAAAAGCTCTTCACCCATGACGAAGATCTGCCCATGGAATGTGTAATGCCTCCCCATCCGGAGGTGCCGGCGGAGCGTCCGGAGATCCAGATCAACTAAGGCTTCCCGAAGGACCGGAATCCAGGTGAATTTTTCCGGTCCGGCCCGTGTGAAAAGCGGGCCGGACCGTTAATATCGCTTGACACCAACCGGTCGAATTGGTAGGTAGCGCTTGCTCTGCGGACAGGGAGCAAGCGGGTGGCACCAGGCAAAAGGCATCCGGGCGGGTAGCTCAGCTGGGAGAGCATCGGCCTTACAAGCCGGGGGTCACAGGTTCGAGCCCTGTTCCGCCTAC
>JAHJUF010000362.1 GCA_018829095.1 Pseudomonadota bacterium
AGCTTTTTCAGGCCCGGGGCAGGTCCATCCGGCGCATCGCCTCGGTGGGCAACTACAACGCCATGCAGAAGGACTCGGTGGAGTTCGCCCTCATCCGGTGCCTGGTGAGCCGCACGGACGAGGCCCTGGACCTCCTGGCCAAAAACGAATACGTGTTCGACGTGATCCCGGTCCTGGCCCTGGAGCTGGAAAACCGGCCCGGCATCCTGGCCGAGATGGCCGACCTCTTCGGCCGGGAGGGAATCAACATCAACTACGTGTATGGCTCCGGAATGGCCGGCGCGGACCGGGCCCTGTACGTGTTCTGCCCCGAGGATCCGGAGCTTGCCGCCCGCATCCTGAAGGACGCCTGAAGGAGCCCCGGGCCATGATCAATCTGCCGGATTTTCTTTATACGGAAAAGGGCCGCGTCCGTACCGTGCTGGCCGCGCTTCTGGCCATGGACGTGATTCTGGCTTCCTGCGCCCTCCTGGAACCCCAACTCTGGTTTTCCATCTTCCACGGAACCCCTTACGTGGATCCCCAGGGATTCCTCCCCCGCACCGGGGCCTCCTGGGCGGCCTTCGCCATACTCCAGGCCCTGGCCCTGGCCCTTTGGGAACGGCAGCCCGGCTGGCTCCTGGTGGTGGCCGGCGTCCGCCTGGGGGATTGTTTCACGGACTGGACCTACCTATCCGTGGCCCAGGACCTCACCTGGTTCGCGTACCCGGCCCTGGCCCTGGCCTCGCCGGCGAACCTCCTGGCCGGGCTGTTCCTGGCCCGGGCCTACGGGAAGCGGACGGCCGCCGTTCCCCCGGACCCCACGCCTTAGCAGCCTGTTGAAAAACAGTCTTTGAGCAGGCTGTTCAAAAACGATGAGCTGCAAGGCGCACGAATCCTGAGGAATGAGGCGTACTTAAGGTACGCCGCAGTGACGAGGGATGAAGTGCAACGCCGCAGATCGCGTTTTTCAACAGCCTGTTAGGGGCCATCAAAAAACCGGCCCGGCGAAGGGTCCGAAGGCCCTGCCGGAAAGGCGGGCCCGTGGACCGGCCTTCGCCGGGCCGGCAAGGTCAGGCAATGCGGATGCGCGGGGCGGGAGCTTTACTCCTCGGTTTTGTATTTGCCGGGGTCGCACTTCATGGGCACGGTCTTGCCGTCCTTCTCCTCCATGACCTGGACAGCGCTCACGGAAGCGCCGGCCGCCTGGCCCAGGACATAGCTCACCAGGAAAACCTTCCCCTCCGCGCAGACGGTCTTAACCAGCCAGGTGTTCAACTCCCAGGGGAGCTTGGCCTCGTTCATGATGACGATCCGCTCTTCCTTATCCGCAGCCCATGCCGAAGCGGAAACGCCGAGAATCACCGCCACCAGAAGTGCCACAACAATCTTCCTCATGGAAACCACCACGCCTTTCTCGATTGGGTGTCGAACACCGGGACACAGCCGGACAACCGGTCCGCCCCGTGAAGGACCTTGGTACTGGGAAGGTCAAGAGGGTGAAAGGAGACAGGGAGCCGTGCGGCTCCCGGAATTTTGTACAAACTTGCACGAAATCCTTTCCATTGTCAATACAGGGGCACGGGCGAAAATGCGGGAAAGGACGTTGGCCTGGATGGTGACGGTTTCCAGTGCCTGAAAATCCGCTTCAGGGTGTGGGGACAAGAACAGGAGCCGGGCGCGCCAGCCAAGGGAGGGGCGGCGTCCGGCTCCCGGGAAAAACCCTTGGAGTCCAAAACCGGGATCGAAACTCCAAGACTTCAGCCCTCCACCTTGCTGACCGGATATTCGCCCTCTTTCCAGCCCTTGATGCCCCCCGGGCAGCGGTACACGTTCTTGTAGCCCAGGCGCCTGGCCCACATGGCGCCGTTATGGCTCCGGGCGCACTTGGTGAATCCGCAATAGAAAACCAGGACCCGGTCCTTGTCCGGACCCAGGAGTTTCCGGAAGTCCTTCATGGCCTGGGCGTCCATCTCCTCCACCTCGGGGATGGGGAACTCGTGCTGCACGGCCCCGGGAATATGGTTCTTCTTGTAGGAGTCCTCGTAGGGCATGGTGTCCACCACCAGCATGTCGCGGCTCTCGTCCAGCCAGCCCTGGAGTTCGGGCACGGTCACCACCCCGTAGCCCCCCCGCTCCACCTCGCGGAGAAACTTCACGGCCAGGGCCTCGATTTCCAACTCCTTCTCTCCCCAGGCCCAGGCGGCCGGGGCTGCGATCAAGGCCGCCACGGCCGCCGCGCAAATCCAGACGATCCAACTTTTTTTCATGATCTTCCTCCTCGTGATCCTTTGTCTTTGGCGCCTTGCTCAGGGCAAGGAATTTTTTCGCCAGGCAAACCGGCATCCGTACAAAAAGGCCGCCATGGCCGCAAAACCGAAATCCCGGTACAAGGCGGCCCGAAGCCCCGCGTGCTCGGCCAGTTCCCTGGTGGAAAAGCACCCGCAATCCACGTCCAGGCCCTTCAGGATGCCGAACCAGAGCACGAACAGGAACAGGACGATGAGGGCGCTCACCCCGGCCAGGCTTCCCTTGATATCCCCCGCGAGCCCCAGGCCCAGGAGGATCTCCGCCAGGGGAAGCCCCACGGCCGCGGGCGCCAGCAGGAAATCCGGCACCAGGCCGTAATGGGAAATGAGTACGGCAAAGGCCTTGGGATCGGAAATCTTGGCCGCACCGGCCACGACGAACACCAGGGCCAGGGCCAGGCGCACCAGATGATAGGCCCATTTGTACCCGGAGCCGGGAAAGTACAGCTCCACCCGGGGGGTCATCCGGGCCAGGAGTTCCGGGGCCCTCCAGACTCCCATGGATGATGTTTCCGCCATGCTCAGCGCTCTCCCGTTCTTCCCGGCCCGGATATCCGGACACCGCGCCGGAAGGTTCTTTCTGCTGCTCCAAGGGACGAACGGGAGCTACCATGGTTATTTTCCATGACGCAAATTGATAATATGAATAGAAGAAGGAAGTGCTCTAGACAGGGGCAATGAAGAAGGGCCGAGCAGATTGTTCTTCGATGGGCTGCTAGGAGCGCCGGGCGCTCATGGGGGGGATCCAGCGGCGGCCGTTGAAGCACCATTTTTCCGGCAGGCCCTGGCGGGTCCGGAGCACGGG
>JAHJUF010000363.1 GCA_018829095.1 Pseudomonadota bacterium
AACAGGCATCGACACCACCCAGATCTACCCCACCAGCCGGCTGGTGCGCATGATCACGGGCATGATGGTCCAGCCCAACAAGGCCGTCGTGGGGGCCAACGCATTTGCCCACGAGGCGGGCATCCATCAGGACGGGGTGCTGAAAAATCCCATGACCTATGAGATCATGAGGCCCGAGACCGTGGGGCTCTCGTCCAACGCCATGATCCTGGGCAAGCACTCCGGCCGCCATGCCCTGAAAAGCCACATGGAAAACCTGGGCTACCGCCTGAAACCCGAGGAGCTGGAGATCCTGTTCACCCGGTTCAAGGAACTGGCGGACAAGAAGAAGGAGATCCTGGACGAGGACCTGGAAGCCCTGGTGGCCGAGACCATCCTGCGCATCCCGGACACCTTCCGCCTGGACTACCTGAACGTGTCGGCCGGCACCACGGTGGTCCCCATGGCCACGGTGCGCCTCTTTGTCCACGACGAGCTGGTCCAGGGCGCGGAAGCGGGCAACGGACCCATTGATGCGGCGTTCAACACCATCTCCAAACTCGCCGGGTCCAAGGCCGAACTCATGCGTTTCGCCATCTCCGCCATCACGGGGGGCACGGACGCCCAGGGCGAGGTCACCGTGCGCCTGAAGGAAAACGGTATGACCGCCCTGGGCAAGGGCGTGGACCCGGACATCATCACCGCCTCGGCCAAGGCCTTCATCAATGGCTTGAACCGTCTGGAGTACCTGAAGACCCACCCCTCCATCTCCATGCAGGAGAATGTCTGAGGCCTGGAATCCAACGGGAAAATCATAAGGGGGAGACGCCTTTTTTCTTTCGGGAAAGGGAGGCTCTCCCCCAGCTTTTTTTGGTGGGGTGCCAAAGCCCGGCCGACGCGGAAACGAACGAAGCGTCAAAAAGGGAAGGCCCCCGTGGAACCGCCGTTCCACGGGGGCAGGGGACAAGGTGCTGCGGAGAACCCGCCTTTGGTCAGGCGGGGGATGAGTTCTTGGAGGCCAGGATGATTTCGCCCGCGTATTTCTTGCGAAAGGCGAGGTCCACCAGTTCCGCGGCCACAAAGGGTTTCTGGATCTGGTCCAGGTTGATCACCAGGTCGAATTCATAGGGGCTCGCGCCCGTCTTGTTGTACACCTTGCGGAAGAACTCCGCCTGCTCGTGGTCGATCTCCTTCAGGCGGGCCGCAGCCTCCTCCTCCTTCACGGACAGCTCCCGGGCCAGGCGTTTGACGCGGTATTCGTCCGAGCTGATGCACCGCACGGCCAGGACCCGGTCCCGGGGGAGGATCAGGTGGGAGCCCCGGCCCACGAAGATGCCCGAGCCCATGCCCGCGATGCCGTAGATGGAGGAGAAAAGCTTCCGGGCGTAGTCGCTCATGACAAAGGACTTTTCTCCGAACATCATGCCCAGGAATTCCTGCATCCTGCCCGGGTAGCGCTCGTCAAAGCCCTTCACCGTCCTCTCCGTGAGTTCGCCCGACGCCGCGATCGTCTCCAGGATCTCCCGGTCCACCACCCGCAGTCCCGTCATTTCCGCCACCAGATCCGCGATCTCCAGGGCCCCCACCCCGATTTTCCGCGAGAAGCAGATGCTGGGAGGCAGCCGGAGCTTCTGAAAACGCTCCCGGGACTTCTGTTGGTTGGCTTCCCATTCACGAACATACCTGTCGGCGAGTTCCGCGGCGCCGGGCCGTTTCTTATGGTAGGCCCCCGGCACGTATTCCACGCTTCCGATGTAGTATTTAACCATCTGAGCCTCCTTTTTCGCCCGAGGGTTGCCGGGCCAAGGCCGGTTGTCTGATTCTTGGGCGCCATGCGCGCCGCCCTGTAAAAAAGCAAGGCGCGTGCCAGGGGGGTGCAAAAATATAACTCAATGGTTTTTCATGGTTTTTTGATAATTGGCCTGGGAGGAGGGGCCAGGAGGTGGGCCGGGATGTGTTAGGGGTTTTTTGAAATTGTAAAGCAAACTGACACCCCCCCCGGGAGTTGGGCATCGAGACATACCGGCTGGAACCGTGGAGGGAGAAATCGCTTGCCGGGATCGGCGAGGGGCTCAAGGAGCAAGATCGCGGCCCGCCGCCCACGTGGGGCCCTGGGGCCAGCCAGGCCGGACCCCCAGGGCGGGAAAAGGTCAGGCGGTCTGGCTCTGCCAGAGATCCTGGTACAGGCCGCCCTTTTCCAATAGTTCCTCGTGGCGGCCGGATTCGGCCACCCGGCCTTGGGAGAGGACCACGATGCGGTCGGCGTTCACGATGGTGGAGAGCTGGTGGGTCACCACGATGCTGGTCCGGCCCAGGCAGAGGTGGTCCAGAGCTTCCATCACCTCCCTTTCCGTGGCCGCGTCCAGCCCGGTCGTGGGTTCGTCCAAAAGGACCACCGGGGCGTTCCGCATGATGGCCCGGGCAATGGCCAACCGCCTTCGCTGGCCTCCGGAAAGGCTCGCCCCGCCTTCACCCAGGCTGGTTTCATATCCCTGGGGCAGCTTCACGATGAACTCGTGGGCCCCGGCGGCCCGGGCCGCCTCCTCGTAACCCTCCTGGTCCTGGCCCGCGCAGGCCAGGCAGATGTTCTCCCGCACCGTGGTGTCGAAGATGTAGGAGTCCTGGAGCACGGTGGCCATCTGGAGCCGGAGGGAGTTCAGGGTGTATTTCCGGATGTCCACGCCGTCCAAGGTGATGCGGCCGTTCATGGGGTCGTATAGGCGCAGCGCCAGGTTCAAAAGCGTGGATTTTCCCGAGCCCGAGCCCCCCACGATGGCCACCTTTTCCCCGGGCCGGATATCCAGGTCCAGGCTGGAGAGTACCTCCCGGTCCGGGAGGTATCCGAAGGACACGTTCTCGAACCGGAGCCTGCCGGAAAAAGCCGGGGCTTCCACCGCGTCCGGAGCGTCCGAGGCGCCGATTTCCCCGGGCCGGACAGCCATGACCTCCTCGATGCGCTCGGCGCTGGCCAGGGACTTGCCGATGCTGCCGATGAACTTGGAGACCTGGCGCACGGGCTTGAACAGGCTGGCCAGGTAGGACAGGAACACGGTGAGCTGGCCCACGGTGAGGCAGCCGTGGTAGATGCGCAGGGCCCCGATGAGGAGCACGAAAACCGTGGTCATGCTCACCAGGAGTTCCACGAAAGCGGTCAGCCGCCCCCGGTAGCGCCCGGTGAGGATGCCCTGCATGGCGCTCATCTTGCCGCTGGAAAGAAGCTCGGCCGCCACTTCCCCTTCCAGGGAGAGGGATGCCACAGCCTTGTGGAAATAAATGGCCTCCTGGGCCGTGGAGGCCAGGGCCCCCTCCGTGCGCCTCTGCTTGCGAGCCGCCTCCCGGGTCTGATCGGCGTAATACCGGGTGGCC
>JAHJUF010000364.1 GCA_018829095.1 Pseudomonadota bacterium
GCGGGGGGCCTCGCCGGGAAGGTGCTCGGCAACTCCCACGGACACGGCCAGGCGCGCTTCCACACCGTTGGGCGAAAAGACGTGGGCGCTGATGGCCTCCCGGATGCGGTCCCCCACCCGGACCGCGTCCAGGCCCGGGGCCTGGGGCAGGATCACGGTGAACTCCTCGCCTCCGTAGCGGAAGGCCGTGTCCATCTTCCGAAGGCATTCCCCCGTGATCCGGGCGATGGAGGAGAGCACGCCATCGCCCTCCACGTGGCCAAAGCGGTCGTTGTAGGCCTTGAAGTCGTCGATGTCGAAAAGGATGAGGGAAAGGGGCTGGTTGTAGCGCCGGGCCCGGTGCAGTTCCGCGTCCAGGGCCCGGTAGAAGTGGCGGGAGTTGAAAAGCCCGGTGAGACCGTCGGTGACCGCCAGGCGGCGGCACTCGGTGAGAGCATCCTCGTAGGCGGCCCGGAGCCGCCTTTCCCGGAGCACCCGCCGGACCCTCAGGCGCAGTTCCTCCAGGCGGAAGGGCTTTTCGATGAAGTCGCTGGCCCCCCGGTCCACCACCTGCTCGTAATTGTACTCGTTGGCGTAGCCCGTCATGACCATGACATCGGCCCCGAACCCGCTCCGGGCCCGTTCCCCCAGGGCCAGGCCGTCCATGCCCGGCAGCACGATGTCCGTGAGCACCAGGTCCACGGGGCGGTTTTCCATCCACTCAAGGGCCTCTTCCCCGGATCCCGCACTGGCCACCAGGTAACCCGACCGCCCCAGGAACTCCGTGAGGGACTCCAGGATGACAGGGTCATCGTCCACCGCCAGGATGGAGATATCCCCCGGAGGCGCCTCCGTCTGGGGGACGCAGTCCTCTATCTCCTGCTCCCCGGATAAATACGGTTGGGTTTCCTTGCTCATGGCGGCGCGGAGCCTCCGAGGTAAACAGCCTGTGGATAAACAGGCTTCATGAAGGTTTTTCAAAAACGATCAGATGAAAGCCTTCCCAACGGCGCGTGAATCCCGATGGCTGAGGCGCAACGCGGCAGATCACGTTTTCGGACAGCCTGTCAGGGTTTTTCCAGGGGGTTTTCCAGGACCATGGTTTCATCCCGGCCCGGTCCCACGGAAACGATCTTCAACGCCACGCCCGACAGTTCCTCCATACGCCGGAGAAAGGCCCGGGCGTTTTCCGGCAGATCGGAGAATGCCCGCGCCCCGGAGATGTCCCCGTCCCAGCCCGGATGGGTCTCGTACACGGGCCCGCAGGCGGCAAGCTCATCAAGGTTGGCCGGGAACCGTTTGATTTCCTTGCCGTTCAAACGGTAGGCCGTGCAGATCTTCACCTCGGCCAGCCCGGTGAGGACGTCCAGCTTGGTGACCGCCAGGCCCGTGAGCCCGTTCAAGCGCACCGAGGCGCGGAGAAGCACCATGTCCAGCCATCCGCAACGGCGGCGGCGGCCCGTGGTGGCTCCGAATTCGGCCCCCCGCTCCTGGATACGGTCCCCCACCTCGTCGAAAAGCTCCGTGGGGAACGGCCCCTTGCCCACCCGGGTGGTGTAGGCCTTCACGATGCCCAGGACCCCATGGACCCGTCCGGGCCCCACGCCACATCCGGCGCACACGTTGCCGGCCACGGTGTTGGAGGAGGTGACAAAGGGGTAGGTGCCGTGGTCAATGTCCAGGTGGGTGCCCTGGGCGCCCTCGAAGAGTACGGATTTGCCCTCGGCCGCCGCCTGGTCCACTGCCTCGGAAACGTCCGTCACATGCGGGGCCAAGCGCCTGGCGAAATCCGCAAAGGAGGCGATCATGGCCTCGGCGTCCACGGGCTCGGCCTGGAAAAACCCCGTGAGGAGGAAGTTCTTCTCCTCGCAGACCTCCCGGGCCTGGCGGGCAAAGGCGTCGAAGTCCATGAGATCCACGAAGCGCAGCCCCCGGCGGCCGGCCTTGTCCTCGTAGCAGGGGCCGATGCCCCGGCCCGTGGTGCCGATCTTCTCCTTGCCCTTGGCTGTTTCCCGGGCCAGGTCCAGGGCCTTGTGATAGGGCATGATGAGGTGGGCCCGCTCGCTGATGCCCAGGTTTCCGGGGTTCACAGCCACCCCCATCTTGCCCAGGCTTTCCATTTCGTCCAGGAGAACCTCCGGGTCCACCACCACGCCGTTTCCGATATAGCAGGCCTTGTTCTGGAGGATGCCCGAGGGAATGAGGTGGCTGATGAAGGTCCTGCCTTCCACCACCATCGTGTGCCCGGCGTTGTTTCCTCCCTGGAACCGCACCACCACCTGGGCCTGGTCCGCCAGAAGGTCCACCACCTTGCCCTTGCCTTCGTCGCCCCACTGGGTGCCCACCACCACGATATTGGCCACGTCGCACTCCTTGTTTCCGATTTGGGTTCAGCCCCGGCCCGCGCAGGTCAGGACCGCCCGGCCGCCGCCTCCTGGCGTCTTTGCCGGAAAAACGATTGGATGAGCTCCCGGCAGCGCTCCTCCAGGACGCCCCCCGTCACCGGGATGGCATGATTCAGCCTGGGGTCGTTCCCCAGGGTGTACAGGCTTTCCGCCCCGCCCCAGCGGGGGTCCGCCGTCCCGTACACCACCCGGGCGATCCGGGCGTGGATCGCCGCGCCCATGCACATGACGCAGGGCTCGATGGTGCTAAAGAGCAGCCCGCCACCGAGACGGCAGTTGCCGACTTGCCGGGCCGCCTCCCGCAGGGCCAGGATCTCCGCGGGCCGCGTGGGGTCGCAAAGTTCGACCGTGCGGTTTCCGGCCGCCACCACCACGGCGTCCGGAAGCACCACCACCGCCCCCACAGGCACCTCGCCCCGATTTCCGGCCGCCACGGCCTGGGCCAGGGCCATTTCCATGTAATCCCGGTCCTCCATCAGGACCCCAACCTTTTATCGATACCTGTTTTTACCCGGAAAGGCAACGGCATCAGGCGGCCATTTCCCCCCTCCCGGAACTTCACCTCCAGGATCAGGTCCCCCCGGACGCCGGTTTCCGCAAGCCTCCCCAGGCCCGCCAGCTTGAGGCGGGAGCCGGAGGAGAGGCCCGGGGGGATGACGACCGTGTACAGGCGCTTCTGGAAGCCCCAGGGAATGTTCACCAGCTTTCGGGCCCCCAGGAGGGCCTCTTGGGAGGTGATCTCCAGGGATCCGTACAGATGGGGGTCGGCCGGACCTCCGGGCAAGGGCCGCACCACCTGGAGCCGGGGGGTGCTCCGCTTTTGGGTGTACCGGCGGAGGGTCCGGTCAAACCCGATGCGAGGGGTTTTGGTGAACACGAAGACCAGGATCATGCCCGCCAAAAAGCCTCCCACATGGGCCCACCAGGCGATGCCCCCGGCCTGGCCCCCGGCCGCGTACAGGAACTGGAGCGCGAACCACAGCCCCAGGAAAAAGAAGGCCGGGATCTCCACGAAAATGGGGAAGATGATGAGGAGAACCAGGGTGAGGATCCGGGAACGGGGATACAGGAGGAGGTACGCGCCCATGACCCCGGCGATGGCCCCCGAGGCGCCCACGGTGGGAGTGGCGGAGGCCCAGTTGAAACCGAGATGGGTCACGGCCGAGGCCAGGCCGCACAAAAGATAGAAGGCCAGGTAACGGCCGTGCCCCATGCGGTCCTCCACGTTGTCCCCGAAAATATACAGGCTCCACATGTTGGAGAGGAGGTGGAGGAACCCGCCGTGGAGGAACATGAAGGTGAAGAAGGAGGCCGCCTGATCAAAGGTGGTGAAGTGGGCGGCCAACCGGGGATTCGTGAGCTTGGCCGGAATGAAGCCCCACTGGATCACGAAATTCTGGAGGGCTGCACCCTGTCCCATTCCCATCTGGACGAGGAACACCGTGATGTTGATCCCGATGAGGAGGTTGTTCACCAAGGGGTATCGGGAGGATGGTATGGTGTCCCGGATGGGGAACATGCCCGGATTCCTTCCTGTCCGGGCCCGTGGGCCCGGGAGTCGGCCTGGCGCGGGCCCGGGCCCGCGGATGCCCCGTGCTTACCACATCCGGCCAGGGAAACAAACGGGGGATTGGGGACGGGCGGGCCTCTGCCGGGGGCTTGTCCCGGGAACAGCGAAATGCCATAATGGCCCCATGAAAAATCCTGTCGCCGAGTTGCTGGGATGCCGTGTCCCCCTGATCTGCGGGGCCATGGGCGTCCTCTCCGGGCCGGAGCTGGTGGCCGCCGTGTCCGGGGCCGGGGGTTTTGGGGTGCTCGCCACGGGCTTTTGCACACACCCCAGGCAGGTCCGCGCCCTGGTGCGCTCCACCCGGGCCCTCACCCCCGCGCCCATCGGCATCAACCTCCAGGTCATGAACCCCTGGTGCCGCGACTTCCTGGAAGCCGCAGCCGACGAGGGAATCCGGACGGTGACCGTGTCCGGAGGCAACCCGGCGGACATCCTGGCCCGGGCCCGGGAACTCGGCATGGGGACCCTGGTGAAGGCCGGCACGGTGAAAAACGCCCTGCGGGCCCAGGACCTGGGGGCGGACGCCATCATCGCCGCAGGAACGGAATCCGGTGGAATCCAGGGGCTTTCCGGGGCGGCCACCCTGGCCCTGGTCCCGGCGGTGGCCGACGCCGTGGACGTGCCCGTGGTGGCGGCCGGGGGCATCGGCGACGCCCGGGGATTCCTGGCGGCCCTCAACCTGGGGGCCTCGGGAGTGGAGATGGGCACCCGGTTCATCGCCACGGCCGAGTGTCCGGCCCACGAAAGCTACAAGCGGGCCGTGACCGATGCGGCGCCCGGGGACACGGTGCTTTTGTGCATGGAGCGTTTTGCCGTGCGCACCCTCCGCACGCCCCTCACCCTCCGGGTGGAACGGGGCGAGGAAGTGGACCTGGACCAGCTGGCGGGACCGGCTCTGGAGGCCGCCTGGCTCCACGGCGACTCCCCGGGGGTGCTCCCGGCAGGCCAGTCCGTGGGCGTGGTGAACGAGGTCCTGCCGGCCGCCCGGGTGGTGGAGAGCCTGTTCAAGGCCTGGACAGGCGGATACCTTCCGCCAGGGGGCCGACCGTACTCTGCATAACACAACAGGCCCGCCTGGGCCTGATAGCAACTTGCCAACTGATAACCATTCTTGACAATATAATTATCCGCCCTATTTTCTAGTTGCGGGGCGGTCCCTATCTCCCCCCCCCCGGGGAACGCTTCGCATGTTTGGGCGGGCACCCGGTGGATCAAAGAACCCCACCGGGTCCCGTCCTTGTCCCGTAGCCGGGGTTCCTGGGTCCTCCTCCCCCCAGGGGCCCCGGTTTTCTTTTTTTGCCCGGGCCCGCCCACAAGGCCGAAAAGCCATGGAAATGGGAAACAGCCTTCAGGACCGCATACGGGAACTCGAACGCCGCCTGGCGGAAACCGAGGCCGAGCGTGACCGCCTCCGGGCCGAGGCCGGGGGCCGGGATAAAGAGTTGCGGACCCTGCGCATGGTGGTGGAAAACGCCGCCGAATCCATCGCCCTCCTGGATCTCGAGGGAAACATCCTCTTTGTCAATCACGCCTTTGCCCGGACGATCAGCGGAGAACCCGAGGACTACAGCGGCCTGAACGTGCGGGAAATCGCCCCGCCGGACGTGGCCATGGAAATCCTCTCCCGGTTCGCGGACCTGGCCAGGACCGGGGAGGGATACGTGCGGGAAGCAAGCCTTGCGGCCAACGGCCGGGACCTCTGGTGCCTCACCAGCGTGGTCCCGGTGAAGGGCGACCAGGGCCGCGTGGTGGCCGCCCTGACCCTCACCAAGGACGTCACCTGCATGAAGGAGGTCCAGGAGGAGTTGAAAAAGGCCCGGGAGGAATTGGAACAGCGGGTTTTGGAGCGGACCCGGGCCCTCAACGAGGCCGTGGACCGGTTGCAGGCCGAGGCCCGGACCCGGCGCATGGCCATCAGCGCCCTTCGGGAAAGCGAGGAACGATACCGCCAGATCTACGAGCACGCCCCCACGGGCCTGTATGAACTGGATTTCCGCCGGGGAATTTTCACCCGGGTCAACGACATCATGTGCCGGTACACGGGGTACCCCCCGGAGGAATTGACCACCCTGGGCCCCGCAGACATCCTCATGGGGGACAGCCGGACAAGATACCTGGAACGCATCCGGGAGATTCTGGCGGGAAATCCCGTGCCCGAAGAGGTGGAGTATCAAATCCGCTGCAAGGATGGATCAGACCTGTGGGTGCTCCTGAACACCCGGCCGGTGGTCAAGGACGGGAAGGCGGTGGGATCCACCGGTGTGGTCCACGACATCACGGCCATCCGCAAAGCCCGGGAGGCTTACGCCGAGGCCGAGGAAAAATGGCGCTCCCTGACGGAAAACTCCCCGGACTACATTCTGACGGTGGACCTTTCGGGAGTCATCCGGTTCATCAACCGGACCCTGCCCGAAAACACCCGGGAGGAGATCATCGGGGCCAGCGTGTTCGACCTGGCCCAGGGGGAGACGGCCGAGAGGTTGAGGCTCAACCTTTCCCGGCCCTGGAAGCGGGGCCAGTCGGACCGCTACGAGTTCTCCTGGTTCTCCGCAGGCAGGATGCGGCAGTACGAGGCCAGCGCGGGCCCGGTGTTCAAGGGGGACCGCCTGGACGGGCTCAATATCAGCTTCCGGGAGGTCACCGAACGCCGGGAGATGGAAAAGGCCCTAGCCGAAAGCGAGGAACGGTACCGCACCTTTCTCCAAAGCTTTCTGGGCATCTTCCACCAGGCGGACCTGGACTTTTCGCCCCAGTTCTTCCACGGCGCGGTGAAGGACATCACGGGCCACGAAGAGGAGGACTTCACCTCGGGCCGGGTCCGGTGGGACCGCCTCATCCACCCCCGGGATATGAAAAGTATCGTGAGGGCCAGCCAGGCCCTTCTCCGGGAAATGCCCGGCTCCTCGGAAGAGCGGGAATACCGCATACAGCACCGCGACGGCCACACCGTGTGGGTCCACGAGATCATCAACAACGCCTGCGGCGAAAACGGCCGGCCCCGGCTGGTCCGGGGGGCCATCTACGACATCACGGAAAGGAAGACCCGGGAACTCGTGTTGAAAAGAAGGGAAGCCGAACTCCGGAAGAAGACCGGAGACCTGAAGGATTTGAACACGGCTTTGAAAATCCTGGTGCAAAAAAGAGGGGAAGTCAAAAAGGAACTGGAAGACAACATGGCGGCCAATATAAAGGAGCTGGTCCTGCCCTACCTGGAAAAACTTTCCGGAAGCGGCCTGGACCGGAGGCAGGAATCCTTCACCCGGTCCGCCGTATCCGCCCTGGAGCAGATGTCCACGGGATTCGCCCGGGAGCTTTCCTCCCCCCTTCTGGGGCTCACCCCCATGGAGATCCGGGTGGCCCACCTGGTGCGGGAGGGAAGGCCCACCAAGGAGATCGCCCAGATGCTCCACCTGTCCAAGAGCACCATAGACACCCACCGGGACCACATCCGGGAAAAGCTCTCCATAAAAAACCGCAAGACCAACCTCCGGGCGTTTCTGTTGAACCTTTTCACTCAATAGCGTCCAAAAGATTTCTTGCTGTTATTCTTGGAACTCCCTGGTTATTTTTTGCGGAAAACTTCCTAGTATCCTATCGCTTTTCCTGCAACGTAAAAAAACGTGAAGGCCATTCCAACATCTTATTATTTAAAGAAAAAGTCATTTAATCAAGGCTCTTAATATGGATTTTATATCCATATTCCATCCATATTCCTTCATGCTTGTGAAGAACGGATTTATTGATAATAATTAACATAAAAAAAGCTGGAAAATTTCGAGTCCCCCAAGAATGGAAAAAGGATGCACGCAAGCGGCGCGCCTGGGCCTGGCTCTTTCATGGGCCAGGGCAGGACCTGGCAGTGGCGGCGGGAGGTTCCCCTAGGCCCTGGAGCCACGGCCCGGGCGCAGCCGTGATCGGGCGGTGCCCTTCGGGGCGCCGCCCCCGGACAAAAAAACGGCCCGGGCATCGGGCCTGACCTTGCAGGCGGGTAGCAAAAGCGGGGTTTTCCCGCTTCCTCAAAATCCCTCCACACCCTCGGCGAATGGGCCTCCGGGCCGCAGGACGAACGCGGCTCGCTACCCCCCCGGAGCCTTCCGCCAGGCCCCGCCAGTGCCGGCTGGCGGGGCCCTTCCCCCTTTCCGGCACGGACGCTTCCGTCCTTCGGATTTTCTTGAGCTGCCCGGGCCGGGCAATTTGACACCTGGCCCTGCAAAGGCGGCAACCGCCGCCAACGCCCGGCCCGGGCTTTTTTTCCTGCATCCGGCAGTTTTTCGAAAAAATCCACCGATGATGGCCCTGCGAAAAATCGTCACCCCGGTGGAATCTGTCCTCGTGAAAGCGGGGAGCCTGGATCCAGAACTTTTTAATGCCTTGAAATAAAAGGATTTTCGCTTTAGCAGAAAGGACGGATGGGGGAGGGATTTCGGGCTTTTTGCATGACCATCACGGATTGTGCAGACAAAGAGGCTTCGGATTCAACGGAAGAAACTCAGGACGGCCCCCCCTTTTAAGATAGGGGGGACAGGGGCTTCCTTCCGGCAACCGCTTCCCTTCGAATCCCGGGGACGGCCTCATCCCCTGCCCCAGGACCCGGGCAGCCTCAACGGCGTTTCCCGCGTCGGCGGGCCTTGGACTTGCCGGGCCGGGCCTCCAGGGGTTCGGAGGCCTGGAGAGCGCGGCCCCGGCGTTCCAGGATGGTGACCAGGGCCACGATCATGGCCGCCTGGAGCAACAGGAGGAAGGCGTCGACCAGGTCGGCGTTCCGGATGACCATGGCCGAGGTGCCCAGGCAGACCGTGAGGAGCCAGATGAAGAGCACCGCCCGGCCCGGGCCTCCCACCACGGCGGCTATGCGGTGGTGGAGGTGATCCTGGCCCACGTACTCCAGCCATTCCCGGAGCGTGTGCACTTTGCCCGTGACAAAACGGGTCACGGTGATGTGGGTCATGTCGAAGATGAGGACCCCGAAAATGAGCAACGGCGGCACCAGGGCCGCCACGGGTTTGCTCTCGGCCCACTCCCCCCACACGGCCAGGGACGCCAGGACAAAGCCGATGAAGGTGGCTCCCGAGTCCCCCAAAAAGATCCGGGCCTTTTTTCCGGGGCGGAAATTGTGGGGCAGAAAGCCCATGCAGGCCCCCATCATGGCCACAGCCACCCATCCCAGGTAGGGGTGTTTGGTCTGGAAGGCCAGCATGCCTAGGAAAAAGGCCAGGATGACGCCCAGGCCCCCGGCCAGGCCGTCCATGCCGTCGAAGCAGTTCATGGCGTTGGTGATGCCCACCACCCAGAAGGCGGTGATGGCTATATTCGCCATGTAGCCTGGAGCGCCCAGGCTGTCGGGGAGCACGTGGAGCACGATGCCGCCGCACACCAAAAGCCCCACCGCCGCCAGATGGACCAATAGCCGCAAGGTCGCGGAAAGCTCCCGGATGTCGTCAACCAGGCTCACCACGAACACCAGGCTCCCGGCGGCCAGCACACAGAGGAGGCGGGAAGAGTAGATCCCGTTGGCCAGAATGGCCCCTGTGAAGCCGAGGTACACGGCCAGCCCGCCCAATAGGGGCGTGGCCTCGAAATGGATCTTCCGGGCATCGGGCAGATCCACGGCCCCCAGGCTCCGGGCCAGGCGGATGCAGACGGGCGTGAGGCCGTAGGACAGGGCGAAGGCCGTGAGAAGCACGGCCATCCACCGGTGGGCCAGGTTGTGCATCCAGGCCCGGACCGGGGGCAGGAGGAACACCACTCCCAGGATGAGCGCGGCCACCCACAAAGGGGTGGCGGGTTCTCTCGGCTCGGATTGCATGGATGCCCGCCCTCCAGGTTCCGGAACGCTCCCCAAAAAGGATGCGGAAAAGCTCTCTTGAACCCTAACCGGCAGCGGGGTCAAAAAGCAACAGGCCGGTTGCGGAAACCTGCATTTCCAGAGGGTTGCGAAAATTTTCCGGTTCAAAATGCGGGGAAAACCCAGGGGGATGCCAGGGCAAAATGGGCCTTGTCCCGGGAGCGCCAGGCGCGGGCCCGGCATTTCCCGAGCCAAAGGACGGATCATCCCGCCGGGCTCCCGCCCGGGGCCCTTTTTTTCCGCCCCTCTTGACACCTCCCCGATTTTTTGTTTTCCTGTTCAGCAAAGACGCCGTAGACCGGCGTCTTTTTTCAGGGCCCGCCACCGACCAGCCAGTCGGTTTTCCGACCAGCCAGTCGGTGCGCCCCCGGAGCCCCCATGGCATCCATCCCCGAGTTGGAAGAGATCCGCAGAAACCAGATCCTGGAAGCCGCCCTCTCCACCATCGCCGAGACGGGCGCGGCTCATGTCACCATGGACGACATCGCCCAGGCGGCCGGGCTCTCCAAGGGTGGCCTCATCCACTACTACCGGTCCAAAAACGAGCTGTTCCAGGCCACCTTCAAGGAGCTGTTCGAACGCATCTTCGAGCTTTCTCGGGAAAGCATGGCCCAACACTCGGACCCCATGGAAAAAATCCTGGCCTTTGATTTCCTCTACGACCTGGAGAACCCCTACACGCGCCAGGGCTATCCCCTGTTGTTCGACAGCATGGCACTGGCCGCACGGGAGCCCGATTACCAGGCCATGTTCGACGCCTGGGTGGACCGGTGGATCGAGCTTCTCACCGGGGCCATCCGCCAAGGCATCGCGGACGGCTCCTTCGTGGAAATGGACCCCGATCCCCTGGCCCGGACCATCTCGGCCATCTACCACGGCATCGCCATCCGCTGGTACCTGGCCCCCCGGTCCCACTCCAGCGAATGGGCCGTGAACTCCTTCCGCACGGCCATCGGCGGCGCTATGGCCCCGTACAGGAAAAAAACCGGCCAGGATGCCGAAAAAGGCCAGGGAACTGGCAACACCCTCATGGAAATGAACAGAAATCCGGCCGCTTGAGAGAGGCTGAATTCCCGCTTTCACAGGAATGACGAAAAAGAGGTTTTCCCGGAAATCCGAAACCACGGGATCTCCGGCAAAGGCGATTGACGGTTGTTCCGGTTTTCCCCAACCCACCATCCCAAGGAGGCAGCCATGGCGGTATTCGAAAGCACGGAAAAAATGTACGAGATCCTGGGCTCGCTCTTCAACAAGCTCATGGAAGATCAGGTGGCCCTGGAAAAATTTTTGGCCGCCAACATCATCGTCCTGTTCGACATCACCGAACCCAAGGGGCAGCTCTGGCTCTCCCCCGAGGACGGGGTGGTGTGCGGACCCCTTGACCGGACCCCCACCGTGACCATGACGCTTTCCGGCGACTCCTGCCACAAGTTCTGGACCAAGGAGCTTTCCATGCCGGTGGCCATGGCCACGAGGAAAATCAAGTCCAAGGGCCCCATCAGCAAAGTGCTGAAACTGTTGCCCATGTTGAAGCCCGCCTACGAGGCCTACCCGGCCATCGCCAAGGAATACGGACTCCTCTAGCAGGGTTGCTCAAAGACTGTTTTCCGATGAGCTGCTAGCCAAAAACCAGGGAAGGAAACATTCGCCATGGGCTACATCGATCTGGACATCCACCTCACCCCGGAGCAGGAGTCCATCAAGCGGGAGACGCACAAGTTCGCCAAGGAGGTGCTGCGCCCGGCCAGCCTGGAACTGGACAAGATGGACCCGGAATCCGTCATCAAGAGCGACCTCTTCTGGAACACCATGAAAAAAGGCTACAAGCTGGGCTACCACACCATCTTCATCCCCGACGACTGGGGCGGCCTGGGCCTGGACCCCCTGGAGTCCCATATAGTCCTGGAGGAGCTGGCCTGGGGCTCGGTGGATTTCGCCATCGGCCTGGGGGTGTCGTGCTTTCCGTCCTTTTTCGCCTCCATGATGCCCAATGAAAAGCTCATCGAGGAAATCATCGAGCCCTTCTGCGCCAACACGGACGCCAGCCTCATCGGGTGCTGGGGCATCACCGAGCCGGACCACGGCACAGACACCCTGGCCGCGGGGACCCCGGAGTTCTGCGACCCCTCCATCACGGGCCAGGTCAAGGCCGTGCGGGACGGGGACGAGTGGGTCATCAGCGGCCAGAAGTCCGCCTGGGTGTCCAACGGCACCATCGCCACCCACAGCCTGCTCTACCTGAACATCGACCCCGGCATGGGCATGGCCGGCGGCGGCATCGCCATCGTGCCGCTGAATATCCCCGGCGTCCGCAAGGGCGCCCCCCTGGACAAGATGGGCCAGCGGGCCCTGAACCAGGGCGAGATCTTCTTCGACAATGCGCGCATCCCCGCGGAATACATGCTCGTGGACCAGGAGGCCTACGAGGGCATCCTGGATCTGACGCTCGCCACGGCCAACGCCAGCATGGGGGCCATGTTCACGGGCGTGGCCCGGGCGGCCTACGAAATGGCCCTGGATTATTCCCGGGAGCGCATCCAGGGCGGCAAGCCCCTGTTCGAGCACCAGCTCATCAAGCACAAGCTGTTCTCCATGTTCACCAAGGTGGAGGCCTGCCGGTCCCTTTCCCGGGCCGCCCTGGTCTACAACCTGTGCAACTCGCCACCGCTCATCCAGTACTCCATCGCGTCCAAGGTCTTCTGCACCCAGGCAGCCCTGGAGGTGACCAACGACGCGGTGCAGATCCTGGGCGGCATCGGGCTCACCAAGGAATACCCGGCGGAAAAGTTCTTCCGGGACGCCCGGGCGGGGCTCCTCGAGGACGGGGCCAACGATTCCCTTATGCTCACGGGAGCCCACAGCCTATAGGAGGTACACCATGGCCGACATGAAAGCCCTGCCCATCTTCCAGTACGTGGGCCTCCAGGTGGTGGACCCGGACCGGACGGCCTTCATCTTCGTGCGCGATGACGGTTCGGACGAGACCATCACCTATGGCGCGCTTTACCGGAACGTGAACCGCATGAGCCGCCTCCTGTCCAAGGCGGGCATCGGAAAGGGTGACACCTTTGCCCTCATCATGCGCAACCAGCCGGAATTCCTGTACGCCCTGTTCGGGGCCGTTTCCATCGGCGCGGTGGCCGTGCCCATAGACCCCCGTTCCTCGGGCAGGAAGCTGTCCTTCCAGATCACCAACACCAGATGCAAAGGCATCCTGGTGGAGGATGTCTGCCTGGGAAACCTCCTGGACGTGCTTGCCGACGTGCCCGGGGTCCCGATCCTGGGAGTGGCGTACAAGCCCCACCACAACGTGCCCGTGTACGCTGATTTCCCGGACCTTTCCGAGGCCCTGGCCGTCCAGAGTTCCGAGTTGCCCGAAAACCTGGCGCCCCTGGACTTTGCCGCCCCGGCCCAGATCATCCACACCTCGGGCACCACGGGAGACCCCAAGGGCGTGGTGCTGAAGACCGACCGGTACATGGCCTACGCCATGCTGGGGCACCTCATCTGGCAGTACGCCCCGGACGACGTGCTCTACACGGGCCTTTCCATGACCCACGGCAACGCCCAGTCCGTAACGATCATCCCGGCCATGGCCCGTCAGGTCCCGGCGGTCATCGGCGAGCGGTTCACCAAAAGCCGCATCTGGGACATCTGCCGGAAATACGGCTGCACCTCGTTCTCGCTTTTGGGCGGCATGATGGCGGGCATTTACAACGAGCCCCCCAGGCCGGACGACGCGGACAACCCGGTCCGGGTGGTCATCTCCGCCGGCACGCCCCAGGCAATATGGAGGGATTTCGAGGATCGCTTCGGTCTGAAAATCCACGAGTGGTACGGCGCGGTGGAGGGCGGGCTCGCCCACAACCCGCCGGGGTTCGCGCCGGTGGGCTCTTTCGGCAAAGCCCCGGAGGACCTCATCGACATGAAGGTGGTGGACGAGAACGACCAGGAGTGCCCGCCGGGCGTCCGGGGCGAACTCGTTTCCCGCATGAAGTCCGGCGACACCAAGGTGGAATACTACGGCAAGAAGGACGAGTCCGAGAAGAAGACCCGGGGCGGATGGCTGAGGTCCGGCGACATCTGCCACACGGACGAGAACGGGTTCTTCCACTTCGACTTCCGCAAGGGCGGAGGCCTGCGCCGCCAGGGCGACTTCATCCAGCCCGATTACGTGGAAAAGGTCATCGGCGAACACCCGGACGTGTCCGAGGTGTGCGTCTACGGCATCCCGGCCTCCTCGGGCGCGCCCGGGGAAGTGGACCTCGTGGCCGCCGTGGCGCCCTTTGCGGGCCGGGAGTTGAATCCCGTGGACCTTGCGGCCTACTGCACCAGGAACCTGGAGAGGAACTCCATTCCCAGCTATTTCCAGCTGGTGGATTCCATCCCCAAGACCATCAGCGAAAAGGCTCTGGACCGGGTGCTGCGCGACCGGTTCTCCCCGGACGCGGACAATGTGACGAGCGTGGGATAGGGGAAATGTGGGGGAAACCTTTTTTCGGAAAAAAAGGTTTCCCCCACACCCCCTTCCAAAAAACCTTGCATCTTCCGATGGTTGCGCTTTGCAACCCCTGGAAGGGAAGAGGATAGCGTCCCAAACCGGGGGGGTAGCTTTCCTCCTGCAAAACCCTTTTCCGGGAGACTGGCCATGTTCGAAGGCATGAAACAGGCATACCTCCCCAAGACACGGTTTCCCAAGCGGGCCGTGGACCGGGAGAAATGCGAAAAATGCGGACGCTGCGTCACGGCCTGCCCCACGGGCGGGATCATCTGGGGCGGGGACGGGTTCCCGGAGCCCATCGGCTTCGGAGGGTTCGACCAGGCCTGCATCAACTGCTGGAACTGCGTGGCCATGTGCCCCACGGACGCCCTGTCCATGGAGGGCTCCTACCAGGTGGAGGCGGGCCGGTACCGCACCATGACCACGGGCCGCATGTCCCCCCCGGACCCCCTGGGGAACGGCCAACCCTGGAAGAAGATCGAGCCCGAACTCACGGAAGTGGAAAAGGTCCTCTACAAGCGCCGGTCCAACCGCCTGTTCAAGAAAAAAGCCGTGGACCGGGCGCTCCTGACCCGGGTCCTGGAAGCCGGGCGGTTCGCCCCATCCGGCGGGAACAACCAGCCGTACAAGTTCATCGTGATCACGGACCAGGCCGTTATCCATGAGGTGGAACTGGGTGCCATAGGCGTGCTCAAGCGCCTGAAAAACCTGTACCTGGCCAAAGACGGCAAGCGCCGCCTGGGGAAAAGCTCCCTTTTCACCATGCTCAGCCTTTTCATGGTCAACAAGATGGACCCCCGGCCCTTCACGGCCATGGACAAGGCGGAAAAGGACCAGGCCCTCTACTGGCACGCCCCGGCCATCATCATCCTGTGCAAGAACACCCGGGGCATCGCCAACCCGGATCTCGACATCGGCATCTGCGCCCAGAACATGGTGCTCACCGCCCATTCCCTGGGCCTGGGCACCTGCTACATAGGCCTGGCCATCGAGCCCCTGAACTACCCGCACCTCTCGGGGCTGAGGAAGAAACTCGGCATCACCCACCCCTGGGAGGCGGTAACCAGCATCGCCGTAGGCTGGCCCAAGGGGAAGATCGACGCCGTGGTATCCCGGGACAGCGTGCCCGTGGAGTGGATCGAAGGATAAAGGGCATCGAAACTCCCCCCTTTTGGCAAAAAGGCCCAAGCCGGGTTCCCCCCCTTTGAAAAAGGGGGGACAGGGGGGATTTCTTTTCGTGCTTCCCCTTGCGAAACCAAAACCGGGAGCCCTTCCCCGGAACGCGGCCCAAAGGGCCGCCTTGCAGGTTTTCTTGGAGGGGGGTCTGGGGGGAACCTTCTTTTTTCGAAAAGAAGGTTCCCCCCAGCAGATCATTTTCTTCACATAAGGAGCTAACCATGGAGAACGTGTACATCATCGGCCTGGGCATGATCCGGTTCATGAAATACCCGGACCGGAACGTGCGGGACATGGCCCACGAAGCGGCCAACCTGGCCCTGGCCGATGCGGGGCTGACCAAGGAGGATCTCCAGGCCGCCTTTTTTTCCAACACCTTCTGGGGCATGTTCACGGGCCAGCATTCCATCCGGGGCCAGGTGGTCATGCGTTCCATGGGCGTGGGGCGCATCCCGGTGGTGTCCGTGGAAAACGCCTGCGCCGGAGCATCCACCGCCCTGCACCTGGCAGCCATGGGCGTCCGCGCCGGGGAATACGACGTGGCCCTGGCCCTGGGTTCCGAGAAGATCACGGACCCGGACAAGGGCAAGTCCCTGGGGGCCTACGCCTCGTGCATGGACCTGGAGAACATCCAGGCGGCCATTGATCTGTTCGTGAAGCTCTCCGCAGAACTCGCGCCCATCGCCCCAAAGGACGACGGCGAGCCCGGCGCGGGGCGGTCCATCTTCATGGACGCCTACGCCATGGGCGCGAAATGGCACATGAGCCGGTTCGGCTCCACCCAGCGCCAGCTTGCCACCATCTGCGCCAAGAACCATTTTCACGGGTCCTTGAACCCCCTGGCCCAGTACCAGCAGGACATGACCGTGGACGAGGTCCTGGCCGACAAACCCATTGCCTGGCCCCTCACCCGGGCCATGTGCGCCCCGGTGGGCGACGGCGCGGCAGCAGCCATCGTGTGCTCGGAAAGCTTCCTGAAAAAGCTGAAAAACCCCCGCCCCGTGAAGATTCTCGCCTCGGTCCTAGGCTCGGGCCGGGACCGGGACATCGACGACAAGGACATCGGCGAACTCCTGGACCACGAAGCCTACGAAAAAGCCGGCCTGGGCCCGGACGACATCGACCTGGCCGAACTCCACGACGCCACCTCCTACGGCGAACTCCACCAGGTGGAGGCCATGGGCTTCTGCCCCATCGGAGAAGGCGGCCCCTTCGCCGAATCCGGCGCGTCCAAACTGGGCGGAGCCAAACCCATCAACACCTCCGGCGGCCTGGAATGCCGCGGCCACCCCATCGGAGCCAGCGGCCTCGCCCAGATCTACGAAATCGGTCTCCAACTCCGCGGCGAAGCCGGAAAACGCCAGGTCGAGGGAGCCCGCATCGGCCTCGCCGAAAACGGCGGCGGCAACATCGGCGTCGA